>NZ_DFMZ01000027.1:17950-33342 GCF_002375825.1 Aneurinibacillus sp. UBA3580 | reverse complement strand
CCGGTTGCTGCGGCTGCGGCTTCGTCTCCGGATTTTCCGGCGGCGGAACAAAAATATCGGTTTTCTTATCCAGCGGTGCTTCTTTTTGCGCCGCAGGCGGCGGAGCCGGCTGTTCTTTATCTTTTAGAAAATAGTTCACCGATGCCCAGATAACCCCGATGACAAGAATCGCAAACAAATATAATAAAATTCGCGAAACCCATTTGCTGCTGTTTCCGCTTTGCTCCTTGCGCCCGTGTCGGCTCTGCCTGAGCGGAGGAGGCGCCTCCTCTACCTTCGGCGGCTCCGGCAATTCGGAAGCGTACTGGCCAATAAGCTCATCGGCGTCAAGTCCTACCGCCTCCGCGTAGCTTTTTATGAAAGCCCGAACATAAAAGTGCCCGGGGAGTACGTCAAAATTGCCGTTTTCAATCGCTTCCAGATAACGTCGTTGTATCTTGGTTGCCTCCTGTACTTCGGCAAGCGACATTCCTTTTTCCTGTCTGGCTTTTCGTAACACTTCTGCGAGCTCAGACAAATCATCCACCTCCTGCCTCTCCGGTTCTCTTCTATGGAATGTCCAATCCGGAGAATCCTGTTTCAACGTTTTCGTATGTAATTTCCTCTTCGGGATGGTTACGCAATTCAATAATGTAGTCAAAATCCGACATTTCGTATTCTGTTTCACGCACAAAAATATCCGGATGCTCAATGACTTTTGTATACGGCATGCGTAAAATCTCGCGCATTAACATCGCATGCCGCTCCGTGCTCCGCATCGTGGAAACAATGCCGTCAATCATATAGACATGCTGACTGCCGTTCATTTCTTCCACGGTAAGCTGGTTGCGGACCGTCTGGCGCAGCAGCGTAGAAGAAATAAACGTCCAGCGTTTATTGGCGGATACGCAGGCCGCAACGGTAGATTCGGTCTTCCCGACCCGCGGCATCCCCCGGATTCCAATCATCTGATTTCCTTCACGTTTAAAAATTTCGGCCATAAAGTCAACCAGGACGCCAATTTCTTCACGCACAAAGCGGAATGTCTTTTTATCTTCTGCATCCCGTTCGATATAGCGGCCATGACGAACCGCAAGCAAATCCAATATCGTAGGCTGGCGCAGTTTGCGCAGCGTTATATTATCAACCTTTTCCAATATGCTGCCCAACAATTCGATTTTTTTTGCGTCATCGGTTTGGATTAGCATACCACGGCGACGATTAATCGTTCCGTTTAAGGATTCTACCCCGTTAATCGTAATAATGTTAATGGCCAGCATCCCAAGAATGGAAGCGACATCTCCCAATAGTCCGGGCCGATTTTTATGAATCTCATATTCAAGATACCAATCTTGTTTTTCCGTTTCCATCTCAAGTAAAACGCCCTTTCCCTGTTTGATTCTTCTTCCATAACGACATTATTCTACACTAAAAAATAAAATCCTTCCAATAGAAAAAAGCATGAAACGCATAAAAAAACATGAAAAAGGAAAAATCCCCTCGCAAAAGAGGGGAAGAGAGAAAGATGTCATTGCTTCTTATTCTGCACGTAGTTAATCATGGCGCCCGCCATTGCGTGGCGCTGTTCCTCGGTGCCAGCATCCCAAAGCTCTTTGAGAAGGCGTTCCTGCTCGTTTTTCGGATCAACCTGGTTTGACAGATAGTTACCGATTTGGTACGCCACATTTTCCATCGTTTCCTTTTCCATGCCAACGGTCGCCGCCTGTGCTACGCGCTGCGCCAAGAATGATTTCCAATCTTGAAAGTTGTCCAGGACTGACATGTCGTGTTCCTCCTTCATGATCATGTGAAGAGCATTCTGCCCTCCACAGTTAGCATGCGTTGCAAGGAGGCGCTTTATTCACATGTTCAAAGAATTTGATCCTGCCCTCCTAGCAATACCATGCCCCGTTCGGGCTGATAATCTGCCCGTTGATGTAGCCTGCTTCGTCACCGGCAAGGAAAGCAGCGAGGGCAGCAATTTCTTCAGGGGTACCCATTCGACCCGCAGGAATTTCTTCAACAATGGCAGCCAATTCTTCTTCGTTAAATGCACCCGTCATCATTTCGGTACGAATAAGACCCGGTGCAATGCAGTTCACCGTAATGCCCGACGGCGCCACCTCTTTCGCCAGAGCTTTCGTAAACGATATAACCGCCCCTTTGGCGGTCGAATACAGTACTTCGAAGCTCGCTCCGGTAAGTCCCCAAATGGACGATACGGTAATGATGCGGCCAAAGCGGCGCCGCACCATGTGAGGCAGGGCAAGGCGCGCGCAGAAAAACGGCGCGCGCACATGCACATTCATCATCTTCTCCCACTCTTCAGTCGTCACATCCTGCACCATCCCGTATGCGCTCAATCCTGCATTCAGTACCAGCACATCCGGCGCTTGCAGCAATTGTCCGTACAGTTGCTCGGCACCATCCGGCGCCGTTAAATCGGCCCGCACCAGCGTTACTTCCGCTCCTTCAGTACCGCAGCGCTTCGCCACCTCTTCCGCTTCCTGTACAGAACTGTTGTAGTGCAGTGTGAGATTATAGCCCGCCCGGGCAAGCCGGAGGGCAATGGCCGCTCCGATGCCGCGGCTTGCTCCGGTTACGCAAGCGTATCTCTGTTGTCTCATTATTTCCCCTCTCCCGCTCACGATCCGTCATGCTTCGGATGAAGTCACGATGGACACTGAGAACTGTGCGAAATCGACGTGTTCTTTCAGCCGCGCATTGACATCTTCAAGCGTTATCCCTTCCAGGATATCCCCGCGGGCGAACAGGTCAGTCCCGCCGAACCGGTATTTCGTAAACGAATTGGCAATAAACTCCACCGAATTAAGGGCACGGAGAAATTCCCCGGTCTTCTTTTTCTTCGAAAGCATAAAGGACTCCTCATCAACGCCCCTGGCGAGCACATTTTTAAGCTCGCTCTCTACCATCGATACCAGCGCATCCGGGTCCTTCGTATCGCCTCCGATGATGGAAAAACCGTACTGCGGCTCACCCGAATAGTCAGCGCTGAATCCGTTGTTAATCAATCCGGCATCATACAGCTTCTGGTACAAATCGGAACTCGGACTAAATAAAATATCGAGCAGAATTTCCGTTGCCACTTCCCGTTTGACCAGCTCTTCGCCGATTAGACCGGCCCGCTTATCTTTAAAACCGAATAGGCATTTCGGAATGCCGACCGGCAGATGAACAACAGAACGTTTCTGTGCCACCGTCTCCGGCTCTTCCGGATAGAAACGCTTTATGGGTGCCTGTTTGTCATACGGCTTCCCGGCCTGATTCTTGCGCACAAGCTCCATCATTTCTTCCGGGTTCACCGCACCTACGATGAACAACAGCATATTGGACGGATGATAGAATGTTTCATAGCACTCATAAAGCAGCTCTTTTGTAATCTTGCTAATCGATTCGACCGTGCCAGCGATGTCAATCTTTACCGGATGATTATGATAATAATTGGCAATAAGCCCAAAGTACACCCGCCAGTCCGCATCATCATCGTACATGCGAATTTCCTGGCCGATGATGCCCTTTTCCTTCTCTACGTTCTGATCGGTAAAATACGGTTTCTGCACGAAGTTCAGCAGCGTCTCCACATTATGCGCCACATCCTGTGTGCTCGAGAACAAATACGCTGTACGATCAAAACTTGTAAATGCATTTGCCGACGCACCGTGCGCCGCAAACTCAGCAAACACATCGCCGTCCTCTTCTTCAAACATCTTGTGCTCAAGAAAGTGGGCAATGCCGTCCGGCACCTTTATCCGCTTCTTGCCCGGTGCCTGAAACTCGTTATCAATGGACCCGTATCGGGTCGTGAATGTCGCATATGTCTTGCTGAATCCGGGTTTGGGCAGGATGTATACTTCCAGGCCATTGTCCAATTGGTCGTAATAAAGCGTCTCATTCAACCGTTCGTAGCGTTTCGTTTTCATTTCGCCTCCCCCTTTCCGCGCAAGAAATAAATTGTATCGATTTCCACTTTCTGCGCGACGCGTGCAATATCATCCTTTGTAGTGCGGGAAATCGCATCCAGGATTTCTTCCAACGAGCGGCGGCGGCCGGCCAGACGGCCGTTGTAATCCATGTTGGCGATAGCTCCTGCATTGTCCCTTGTCTCGCGCAGTTGATTGGAAAGCGTGGCTTTCGTCTGGTTCAGCTCGATATCTGTAATCTCGCCGCGCTTCATCATTTCCAACTGTTCTTTAATAATGGCAAGGGCTTTATCGTAGTTTCCCGTCTCGATTCCCGACATGATCATACACAATCCCTTGTGCGTCTCAAGCTGCGATACCGCGTAGTACGCAAGAGATGCTTTCTCCCGTACATTCATAAATAGCTTGGAGTGCGGGAACCCGCCCAGTACACCGTTATACATCATCAGATGCACATAGTCATCGTCCGCATACCCGGTTTGTGTACGCATGCCAATGTTAAGCTTGCCCTGGGCAACATTAAGCTCTTCCGTTATGACACGCTCTTCGGCTACGTCTTTTTTATACGAAGTCGGGGGAAGCTCTTTTACGCCGGACGGCTTCAGAGGAATATGCTGCCGGAGAAGTTCCGCCGCCTTCTCAGGCTGCACGTCTCCAATGACATACATATCCACCGGGTATGAAGCCAGTACCTCCTGATAAAAAGCATACAGCGCTTCCGGCGTAATTTGTGGGATTTGTTCGCGGATGCCATACGACAGCAACCGGTACGGCTCGCTCTGGCACATCTCTTCGGTCAGCCGCTGGTTGGCATACCGCATTTTATCGTCAATTAAACCTTCAATACGCTTGGTAAGCGCCTCTTTCTCCAAGTCGACCACTTTTTTCGCGAAGGCTCCGTTCTCCAGCAACGGACGTGTCAACACCTCGCCTAGAAAACGTACGCCGTCCTCCAGCAGCGGACGCGAGTCTGTCAGGTACTTCTCATTGGCAATTTCAAGATAAAATTGAATGATTTGTCTCTCGCCGCGCTTCATAACGCCTGCATTGAAAATAGCGCCATACAGCGAATCGAGGTGGCGCTGTAGATGCGCCGGATTCGGATAGCGCTCCGTGCCGCGCTGCAGCACATTCGGCAGCAGGGCCCCTCTGGTAACGAGATTTTCCTCAAGCGGCAGTTGAATATGTATCAAAATTGTCGTCGTTTTGAACTTTTGCGTAGGCAAAATGTGAATACTAAGACCGTCCTGTTCACGGCTTACAAACGATAGTTCACTCATGTGCCCGCTCCTTTCCGTTTTCCTTCTATTGTACCCGATTTAACAAACGATACCAAACACGGGCTACATGTCAGACTCGAAGACATGCCTTTCTACCTGTCTGCTTTCCTCCTCGGTCATTGCATGAAACCGGCCGCATGTCTCCGCCAGGCAAAGCATTCCTGTGAGGTTGCTGTCCTGATACGGCATACCCTGTTCGCTCCCGCAATACGGACATTTCCACATAAAAAAAACTCCTTTCCCGTTATGTTGTTTATAGTCTGCACGCCGAAAGAAGTTTTATGTCATATCCTTTTTGTGTGAAAATCGTGAGGAAAGAAGGAGAGGGGAGAAGAAATACGTTCCGGGGAAGAAAAAGGCGTTCGCCTTTTTTATATTAAAATCCCCTCCTCGTTCTCTTCTCTTTTTCCCTTCACACCTCAAAAGTCAGCCGCCCTTTTTATGATTTTCATGGCTGGGTTGCAGTTGAAACGCCATGGGAATTTTTTGGGTCGTTATCGTCCCATGTCCGTTTGAGGCGTTGCCATAATAAGAGAATCCAGCAGCCGAATCCAACCATGCGCTGCGCAAACGCTCGCTTCCGCTTCAACCAAGTCTTCCGTCGTATTAAGCAGCGTGGCAAGTTCTCCGATATCGATTCGTCCCTTTTCCCACACAATCCGCAAAAATTCGTTTCGAAACACGGCGAAGCCCCTCCTTGTTTCTCCTATTCGCTTGCTTAATAGGTTTATTATACAAATTTTCACCGGCGCATTTTGTCTAATCATGTCGCCCCTCTCACAAAAATATTTCGTTTTTATCCGGCAAAATGCCGTATATTTCCCGGAAGTTGCAACTATTTTCCTCTATCTTCGTAGAAACGTATAATGAGCCAATAAAACCACTATGGTGTTTCAGCCGCAACTCCGACATGAAAATCATGGGGGAGCGGCTGACTTTTGGGGTATGAAGAAAAAGAGAGGGAAGAATGAGGAGAAGATTTCAATGGTGAAAAAGGCGAACGCCTTTTTCTTCTCTGGATCTTATTTCCTCTTTCCTCTCCTTCTTTTCTCGCGATTTTCACAGAAAAAATAAAGGACCGGTGCGCATGTGGAAACAATGGTATCAGCGCCTGCGGGAATGGTGGGTCGATAAACCGCATAAGGCGGGTACGTTAATCAAAGCCCGCTATGAAGTCGTTCGCACACTTGGTATGGGCAGCTATGGGATTTCTTATCTTGTAATGGACCGGACCCTGCAAGAAGAACGCGTTCTGAAGCAAGTGCGGCCCAGCCGTCTGGACAGTCCAAAAGGCCGTCCGCTGTATGAATATGAAGTCAGCTTGCTGTCCTCGCTGCACCACCCGCAATTCCCGCGTGTGTTTGACTCATTTGAGGAAAAAGGGCAACTCTACTACGTCATGAGCTATATTAAAGGGAGCACGCTGGAAGACATGCTGTTTGAAGAGAAGGCATCATTTACTGAGCGGGAAGCGTGGCGCATCATTCTTCAGATTCTTACGCTTGTAGAATACCTGCACAGTAAGCGGATTGTTCACCGTGATATCCGGATTCCAAACGTAATCTGGAATGAAGGGAAAGTATACCTGCTTGACTTCGGACTGGCCCGCTATCTGGGAGATTCTCCTTCCTATTTTGAAGACACAGGCGATCATTACTGGCTTGAAAAAAAACTAAAGCGGGAGGTACACCCGCGCAGCGACATTTACGCGCTCGGACATTTTATGCTCTTCATGCTGTACAGCACATACGACGCAGAGGAGGAGGAGCCTGAGCGAAGCTGGGAAGAAGAACTTTCGCTTGCACCTGAGACCGTGCGAATGCTCAGGCGCATGCTTCAGTTCGATGAACCGTATGAAACGGTGGAGGAGCTGAAAAACAACATTGAGGCGTATTTGCAAACCCAATAAACGAAGCGGGAGAGCATGTGCCTCCCGCCTTATTTCCACCCTTTATTTACATAATGAAATTATGTGTCACCTAGCCCCTTTGGCCTTCTCATTTTCTGGATAGGAAATCCAATCGCTCCAGCTTCCCGCATACAATTTTGCATTTTTATACCCGAGTCGTTCCAGCACGAATAAATTAGCGCATGCTGTAACTCCGGAGCCGCAGTAGACGATAATTTCCCGGTCTCTAGGCAATTCGGCGAAGCGCTGACAAAGTGCCGTTTCACTCTTTAAAAATCCTTTCTCATCCACAATCGCCTGCCAATCATAGTTGACCGCACCGGGAATATGACCGCCTATCGGATCGATGGTTTCCGCTTCGCCGGTATATCGGTTACATGCGCGAGAGTCGATTAACACAGCTCCATCTTCTCCAAGTCCAAGATTCCGGCGAATATCTTCTACGCCGCACAGCCAATCTTTTTGAACATGTGGTATGTATGTTGCAGGCAAGCGTTCAGGAATTTCTTTCGTAATCGAGTGGCCGGCTTCTTTCCAGGCCTCATACCCGCCATCAAGCAGAGCCGCGTTCCGATGTCCGACATAACGCAGGACCCAGTAGGCGCGTGCGGCCATCGCCCCTTTTTGGTCATCATACAGTACAACCAGCGTATCGTTATCAATTCCTGCCCTGCCAAGCTTGTCTGCGAATGTATCAGCATCCGGCCACGGATGGCGGCCGCCGTGCTCGGCTTTTGGCGCTGACAGATCCTTTTCCAAATCAAAATATACCGCACCGGGAATATGATCCGCTTCATATTCTTCTCTTCCTTTATCAGGGTTGCCCAGCACAAATCTGCAATCCGCCACTACAATATTTTTATCGTGCAAATGTTCCGCAAGCCATGAAACTGAAACAAGCGTATCCATTCTATCCTCTCCTTCACCTCATACGTCTTCTCTGTTTATGCGTTACTCACCGGTAAACATCGGCTTACGCTTCTCTTTAAACGCCTGTACTCCTTCACGATGATCCGCCGTGCTCGCCATAACCGTCTGGGCCGTCTGCTCCATTCCCAGCATGGCTTCCAAATCTGCCGTCAGCGCCTGATTGGCGAGCTTTTTGATCATCGCATACGTACGCGACGGACCATTCGCTAACTGTACGGCTAATTTTTTTGTCTCTTCCGCGAGAGCACTAGCCGGGAACACTTCATTTACAATGCCCCACTCTTGCGCCTTAGCCGCCGAAAGAATTTTGCCTGTAAACAGCATTTCTTTTGCCCTGTACGTCCCCAGTGTACGCGGCAGAAAGAACATGCCGCCTCCATCAGCCACCAGGCCAATTTGTGCAAACCCTGCCGAGAACTTAGCATCGTCTGAGGCTACAATCATGTCGCAGGCCAATGCAAGGCACAGGCCGGCACCCGCTGCGTATCCGTGCACTGCCGCGATAATCGGCTTCTCCAGTTTGCTCATGGAACGCACCAGGTAGTTCAGCTTGCCTACAAAATCGTGAATATCCAGGGGAGTGAAATCGCTCATGCTTTTTACATCACCGCCGGCGCAGAAAGCCCGTCCTGCTCCCGAGATAACGACCGTCTTCACTTCCCGATTACGACCGGCTTCCTCCATCGCCTGAACAAGGCCGTCCAGCATCTCTTCACTGTAAGCATTTAATACTTCAGGACGCTGTAAAACGATTGACATAACTCCTTGCTCGATTGCCGCACTGACAACCGACGTCTGGATGCTCATATGTACTGCCCCCTTTTATTAATTTGCAGGATTTTTTGTTTCTGGCTAGAAGTGAATACTAAAGTCAAGATGCGTTACCGAATCGTTTGAATTTACTGTCTTTTATCGTAGCAAAGGTTTGTCAATAAAGTCAACGTTTGTTCACAAACCAATACAACTTTTCTACTATAATAAAAGGGAGTAGACACAAATATGCAGGCCAACAAATCGGAGGTGTGCGCCGTATCCGGCAATAACCATGAGTGAGAAATACGTTTACCTATTTCACGAAGGCAACGCAAGCATGAATGAGCTTCTCGGAAGGAAAGGCGCCAACCTGGCGGAAATGACAGGACTTGGTCTTCCGGTCCCGTCCGGCTTTACGATTACAACGAGTGCCTGCCGTCGCTTCTATGAAGAAGGTAAAATCGTTCATCCCGATATCGAAAAAGAGATATACACGGCTCTTCATACACTGGAAAAGACTACGGGAAAACGCTTTGGTCATCCAAGCAATCCACTACTCGTATCGGTTCGTTCCGGTTCATCCACTTCCATGCCCGGCATGATGGATACGATTCTGAATCTGGGGCTGAATGATTACACGGTTGCCGCTCTTGCCAAGCATAAAGAAAATAAGCATTTTGCATACGACTCATACCGTCGCTTTATTCAGATGTTCA
This sequence comes from Aneurinibacillus sp. UBA3580, assembly GCF_002375825.1. Classification (NCBI taxonomy): domain Bacteria; kingdom Bacillati; phylum Bacillota; class Bacilli; order Caryophanales; family Paenibacillaceae; genus Aneurinibacillus; species Aneurinibacillus sp. UBA3580. Next base: position 23,834 of record NZ_DFMZ01000027.1, on the reverse strand, counting down.
GCTCTATTGTGCTCGGCGTGGATGATGACTTGTTCGAAGATGAACTGGAGAAGATGAAACGCCATGCAAGCGTACAGCAGGACTCCCAGTTGACAGCCGATCACTTGCTCGATTTAATCTTAATTTTCAAAGAAATCGTGTTCAAGGAAACGGGGCAGAAGTTTCCGCAGGACCCTAAACAGCAGCTTATCACCGCGATCGGGGCTGTATTCGATTCGTGGTACAATCCGCGGGCAACGTTTTACCGGCGCATCCATAAAATACCGGATGACATCGGTACCGCCGTCACCGTTCAGCAGATGGTATTCGGCAATCTGGGTCCAAACTCCGGAACAGGTATCGCTTTTACCCGCCATCCGTCCACCGGAGAAAACGAGCTGTTCGGCGAGTTTATGTTTAGTGCACAGGGAGAAGACATCGTAGCAGGTATCCGGACGCCCCAGCCGATGACAGTGCTGCAGGAGAGGCTGCCCGAGACATTTATCCAGTTTGAAAAAATAGCTCAGGATTTGGAAAAACATTACCGTGATGTGCAGGATATCGAGTTTACCGTTGAGGAAGGCAAACTGTATGTGCTGCAGACCCGTTCCGCCAAACGAACTGCAGAAGCCAATATCAAAATTGCGGTTGATATGGCAAACGAGGGCCTTATTACACGTGAAGAGGCCATTATGCGCGTTGATCCTGCTTCCATCGTGCCACTAATGCAGCATACGATCGATCCGAACGCGGAGCTGAATGTGATTGGCAAAGGGCTTGATGCCAGTTCCGGAGCGGCAACCGGCATCATTGTTTTCGACGCCGAAGAAGCGGAGCGCCAGCATAGAACAGGGCATTCGGTTATCCTGGTGCGCCAGGAGACGACGCCGGAAGACATTCATGGCATTCTGGCCAGCGCCGGAGTATTGACCACCCGGGGCGGAGTGACCAGCCATGCTGCGGTTGTAGCACGCGATCTGGGTACGCCTTCCGTTGTCGGCTGTGAATCGTTTAAAGTGGATATGGAGCAGCGTGAACTGCGTACGGACTCCATTACATTAAAAGAAGGCGACGTCATTACGATTTGCGGATCGACCGGCCGGATCATCCTCGGTGAAGTGCCACTGGTGCCACCGAAGCTCTCCAAAGAATTCTGCACACTGCTCGAATGGGCGAACGAATTTAAAACGATGTGCGTTTACAGCAGCGTAAATACCCCGCAGGAAGCAGAGTTGGCGCGCCGTATGGGAGCGGAAGGCGTCGGTTTGTGCCGTACGGAGCTAATGTTTATGGACCCGGAACGCCTGCCTCGTGTAACCCGAATGATTCTTGCCCACAATCAGCGCGAGCGCAAGAAAGCGCTGAACGAGCTAATTCCGCTACAGAAATCCGACTTCCACGGTATTTTTCGGGCGATGGAGGGCAAACAGGTCACCATCCGCTTAATCGATCCACCGCTGCACGAGTTTCTGCCAAACCCGGCGACACTTGCGCTGGAGTTAGAGAGAGCACGCGTAGCGGGCGACAAGAAAGTGGTAGAGGAAAAAGAGGCGCTACAACAGCGAATCGAAACTCTGCATGAGCTAAATCCTTCATTCGGACACCGGGGCTGCCGGATCGGCATTACGTATCCGGAAATTTACGAAGTGCAGACACGTGCGATTGCGGAAGCAGCGCTGGAACTAAAGGCTGAAGGGATTACCGTCTACCCGCGCATTATCGTACCGCTCGTCAGCGATTGGCGCGAGATGAAAGCGGTGCGGGAAACGGTAGAAGAAACACTGCAACAGGTATTCAGCGTATACCGTGATCGAATCGAAATCCCGATCGGTGCATTCATCGAGCTGCCGCGCGCATGCATTACGGCAGACAAGGTGGCGGAATATGCCGATTTCTTCATCTTCGGTACGAACGACTTGACGCAGTCAACCTACGGATTCAGCCGCGATGATGCGGAAGGCAAATATCTTGCTTATTACCTGGATCACAATGTTTTACCGGAAAACCCGTTCATCTATCTGGATGAAGAAGGGGTGGGCAATTTGATTGAGATTGCCATCGAGCGGAGCCGCAAATGCAAGGCCGATCTGAAGATCGGGGTATGCGGCGAGCATACGAGCGAGAAAGACTCTGTATTCTTCCTGCAGAACTTGAACATGAATTTCATCTCCTCGGTTCCGCAGCGGGTCCCATGCGCACGCATTGCTGCCGCTCAGGCTGCCATCCGCACCCGACAACAAAACGCTGTTGCCAGCAATAAGAAAAATTCGCTTACGAAAGAAGAATGAATTTGTCTATCCTAAACAAACGAGCCGCATCGCCAATTTTTTTCTTTTCTACTCAGTGCAGCTCCTGTGCTGAAAAGAAACCCTTCGGCGTGCGGCTTGTTTGTTGACGGCATATTTATTTTTTCTCTACTTTTCTTCAAGCGGCTTCAGCTCAAAACCTTCCTCAAATAACTGTGAATATCGAATCTCCGGAAACGCCATATCTGTATGCGTATAGTAGCGCGTGTCAATTACGATACGGCCATCTTCCGGAAAGCCCAGGTTGTCCAGATAGTGTTTTGCTTCCACAAGGCGCTTCTGAATCTCCGTCCATGACTCGAACTGCCAGCAAATCTCCAGCTTGTCGTTAAACACGCTGAAATGCACACCCGTCTCGGTCAGAAACGGCATCACCTTCGTATGCATCACATCGCCGTTCCAGACAATCATGTCCCCGTTCTTCAGCAAAATCCCCCGCGCATATTTTTCATCCCGATAGATGTTCTTTACATCGCGGCGTGTCGGATTGGTACACAAGAATAAGTCATCCAAATTGCCCATCGCAAGATCCCCCTGCTTTCATTATCTTTTTATGAATCGGTTTCTTCTTCAAGCCAATTGTAAAACGGAAATTCTTGCGGCATCCCACCGAGTGCCTGTCCACTGCGCTCGCCGCGCTGCTGATGCTTGCGAAACTTCAAGCTATACTCGCGTGCCTGCTGTGGCGTCCGAATATTGTTGCGGTGCCACTCGAATAAAATCCGATCAATATAACGAAAAAACAGCTTGCCCGAGATGACAGCTTCCCGAAGCGCCGCCATAATGAGTGCCTCACTATATCCGTCCTGATCCACCCACATGGCCAGATTCTCACACTCAATCGGCGACAGGGGTCGGCCAAATTCTTCTTCGAATACGGCATACAGATTTTTTACATTTTCGCCCGTTCTGACTATGCCCGGTATATCTTCATCTGCTGTTTCCCTTTGTAAACAGGCCACAATCTTCTTATATAGGGGCGTAAAACAGTACCACTCTGAGCGTACCCGGGTCGACGGGTCAATCGTCTCCTCGATCGAGATATATCCCTGCTGCACAAGCCGCTGCAGACGCTTGACAATTGTTGATGCGTCTGCACTCATTCTCTCTTCCAGTTCATGAATTGTCGGAAACGGCTTACCTTCCGTTTTAAAAGCGAGAAGATGAACAATGACCATCATCTCCTCATCCGATAATCCGATCTGCCGATAATGCTGTAGAAGCAGGTTAGGCAGCGGTGTTGTTCCGGCCTCTAACATACACAATAAGACATCACTCATCGAAATCCACCTCTCATGTATGAACGATTATAGCAGGATCGATCCGACAAGTTTAGTCTTGCAAAAGTTGCATTTTTCCTTTATGGCTTAGATTCGGCAATTACGGATACAGACGGTTCAGCAAACGTGGGAACGGAATCGTTTCACGCACGTGCTCAGTACCGCAAATCCAGCCTACGGTACGCTCAAGACCAAGTCCGAAGCCAGAATGCGGAACGGAACCGTATTTACGCAGGTCCAGATACCATTGATACGCTTGAGGATTTAAATTATGTTCTTCATACCGCTTCTGCATCAATTCCAGATCGTCAATCCGCTGGCTGCCGCCGATAATTTCCCCGTATCCTTCCGGTGCAATAAGGTCGGCACACAGAACGACATCCGGATTCACGGGGTCCGGTTTCATATAGAATGCTTTGATGCTGGCCGGATAATGAGTGATGAATACCGGCTTGTCAAACTTTTCAGCAATCGCCGTCTCATGCGGTGCGCCGAAATCTTCACCCCATTGAATTTCGTGCCCGTCTTTTTGCAGCATTTCGATTGCTTCGGTATACGTAATACGCGGGAACGGCGCTTTCACATTTTCGAGCTTCGCTGTATCACGGTTGAGCCGTTTTAATTCCAATTGGCAATTTTTCAACACATACTGCACAATATAGCTAACGAAATCTTCTTGGATGCGCAGGTTTTCTTCATGATCCACGAACGCCATCTCCGGCTCGATCATCCAGAACTCAATTAAGTGACGGCGTGTCTTCGATTTCTCGGCGCGGAATGTCGGGCCGAACGAGAAGACCCGTCCAAGTGCCATGGCCGCAGCTTCCATATACAGCTGCCCGCTCTGCGACAGGTACGCTTCCTCATCAAAATATTGTGTATGGAACAGCGTCGTCGTTCCTTCCGCCGAAGTTGGCGTTAAAATCGGGGGGTCCACTTTATAAAATCCACGCTCTTTGAAGAACTCGTATACCGCTTGAATCACAGCGGAACGAATGGAAAGAATCGCCTGCTGGCGCATGGAACGAATCCAAAGGTGGCGGTGATCCATCAAGAACTCTACACCATGCTCTTTTTTCGTAATCGGGTATTCCTCTGCGATATGAATCGGCTCTATGTCGGTTACGGTCAATTCATAGCCAGATTTCGAACGCTCGTCTTCACGGACAACTCCTCTCACGTACAGCGAGCTTTCCTGAGTAAGCGCTTTGGCTGCTTCCCATACTTTCGGAGCGACTTCCTGCTTGACGAGCACTCCTTGAATGAAACCGGTTCCATCACGCAGTTGCAGAAATTGAATCTTCCCGCTGGAACGTTTATTAAAGAGCCAGACGCCAAGGCGCACTTCTTCTCCTACATGCTTTCCGATTTGAGAAATTGTCGTCAGCATATTGTCATCCTTTCTATCTAAAGAAATTGGGATCAGAAACCTACAGAATTATACTATCCATTCCCTGATTTTGCAAATGCTGCCGCTCCCCTTTTTTCGACCCAAAACCACATAATTTTCTCAGCCTCAGGGCGGAGGTATAATAGAAAACAAGTTGGTACAATAACTATATCACAGTATTTCCATGGAGGGTGGGAAACAAAAAAGAAAGCGATTTTTGGAATGAATACATAAAATCGGTGGTAAGTATCCAATATCATTCCATTTTAATTTAGAAAGTAGGAGATGCGGCGATGAAACTTTCCAGAAAACTTGTGGCTCTTGTTCTGGGACTTGGCCTCGTCGGTGCGACTGGTGCGGTTGTTACACAACCTGATGTGCGTGCAGATAATAGTGCCCTGTCCCGACAATTCCAACAGCAGCAGACGCCCCCCGCTCCGGTGAAGGACCAGACAACTGAATCTGTCGCTTCAGATATATATATCAATAAAGCGATGGGCTTCTCGCTTCAACTGCCCGCCTCATGGGAGAACAAATATACTGTGGAACAAGTAGAAAAAAATATAGACGGATTCCCGGCAGTTATCTTTATCAATCCAAAGCACTCATTCGAACTTATGGAAATCGTCACAATTCCTGAGAACATATGGAAAAGTGAAGGGTATGACGAATCTCTCTACTTAAAGCTTGCAGAACGAGACGGCACGATATATGCGGCACTCTTCCCTTCAGAAACGCTGTACGAAGGCGACCAGGAAGTGACGGAAATTACCGACATGTTAAACGACATGTTTGAACAGATTAAAACCGGATTCGCAGTAACGAAATAGACGGGTACAAAGGCGGCACATCAACGTGCCGCTTTTTTCTGTGAAAATCACGAAGAAAGAAGAAGGAAAGAGGAAATGAGATCCGGGGAAGAAAAAGGC
>NZ_DFMZ01000027.1:0-17827 GCF_002375825.1 Aneurinibacillus sp. UBA3580 | reverse complement strand
CCTTTTTCCCCATTGAAATCATTGTCTCGTTCTCTCCTCTCTTTTCCTTCGTACCGCAAAAGTCAGCCGCCTTTCCCCTCATTTTCATGCCGGGGTTGCGGCTGAGACACCATGGTGGTTTTCTTATAACGTATAGCATTTTCCTCATTTTATAGTTAGAATGTACTGTGTGATTACTCCTAAACCATTTTTGTAGAAAGGAACTCTATAATGAAGATTTTGCTTGTTGATGATGAGCCTGGCATTCTTGCTCTATTGGAACGAGTTCTGCGTCACGCCGGCTATCATGACCTTATAACCGCTGAATCCGCTTCAACTGCTCTCACATACATTCATAACACTTCCATCGACTTAATCTTAATAGATATCATGATGCCAAACATAGACGGAATTACAGCATGCCGACGCATCCGGGAGCATCCAGCCTATATTGATACACCCATTATCATGCTTACCGCTTTTGATAACAGGACGCATCTAAGCAGGGCGTTCGAAGCGGGGGCTACCGATTATATTACCAAACCAATCAGTATTGAAGAACTGCTCGCCAGAGTACGCAACGCGCTTCGTTTCAAACTGATGCTCGATGCCAGCAAAGAGCGGGAACAAACCATGCAGGTGCTATTCAAAAAAATTATGCATGAAATTGAATTGGCTAAAAATATTCAGCGTGGTGTACTGAGCGCTCCTCTCTCCAACCCGCATATTGAAACCGATGCGTTTTATGAACCGTCCCAACAGCTTGCAGGTGACTTATATAGCTGGTTTCCGATCGATCAACATCGGTATGGCGTTATTGTACTGGATGTAATGGGACATGGAGTAGCCGCCTCGCTCATCAGTATGTCGGTACGCTCCCTACTGCGCGGCATGATTACGCGCCTCGGCGACCCGATCGCGGTTATGACGGAACTTAATCGTCATATGCATACACTGTTTTCCCGATCGGCACATCCGGTTCCACATTATTTCACCGCAATTTATCTCATGATTGATACACAAACACAAGTCATCGAATATGTAAATGCCGGGCATCCAGCCGGCTTCCTTCTTACGTCTACCCAACGTCCACAGCTTCTTACAGAGGGATGCCTTCCCATCGGGCTCGTCACAAATTTACCTATGCGAAAGGGCTGCATCCCGTATGACGGTGAGACATTGTTGGTCCTGTATACGGATGGATTGCTGGCAGCCATGGAGGATAGTGAAAACGATATTTCTTCTCTGCACAGCCTATGCGCTTCTTTCCCGTTATTATCCGGCCGTTCATTCATCGATTATATTTTTTCCCGGTATCCACTGAATTTACGCCATCTGGAAGATGACATCTGTCTGGTGACCATCCGCCTTAAAATATAGAAAAAAGGCTTTTTGCACAAATCAATACGATCATAAAATGAATTTTAATGTACGAACATTCCTTACGTAATGCTTACGTAATGGATCAATGTTCTATCTATACTGTTCTCTAGTGCCATAAAAAGGCCTGGAATTCGAGTGCATCGAACGCCAGGCTTTGTTCTTAGTTTTCTTCTACGAATTTTTTGATACGGGCAATGCCTTTTTCTAATTGTTCTAGCGATGTTGCATACGAAATGCGGATATGGTTCGGTGCACCGAATCCGGAACCCGGGATAAGCGCAACGTATTCCTTCTCAAGTAGCGCTTGCGCCCATTCGTCCACATCGGAATAACCGCCTTTTTTCATCGCTTCGCTCACGTTGGCGAACAGATAAAATGCGCCTTTCGGCTCCACGCAATGAATGCCTTCAATATCATTCATCAGTTTAACAACCGCTTTGCGGCGTTTGTCAAACTCGGCTTTCATCATCTCCAGCGACTCCTGCGAACCTTCGAGCGCTGCCAGCGCGCCATACTGAGCAAATGTTGTCGGATTCGATGTGCTGTGGCTGGACAGGTTCGTCATCGCTTTAATCAACGCTTCGTTTCCTGCCGCGTAGCCAATCCGCCAGCCCGTCATGGAATACGGTTTGGACATACCGTTAATAACCACCGTTAATTCATACGCTTCCGGGCTAAGGCTTGCGATGCTTACGTGCTCCTGTCCATCGTAAATCAGCTTCTCATAGATTTCGTCTGATACCATGAGGATTTGCTTCTCGATGCAGACCTGTGCAAGGCCTTCCAGCTCTTCACGTGTATACACGCTTCCGGTCGGGTTGCTTGGTGAGTTGATGATAACGGCACGCGTTTTATCCGTAATCGCGGCACGCAGCTGTTCCGGCGTAATTTTAAATTCGTTTTCTTCCGAACCTTCCACAAATACAGGAACACCGTCCGCGAGCGTAATCATTTCCGGATAGCTTACCCAGTAAGGAATCGGGACAATGATCTCGTCGCCCGGGTCAACGATCGCCTGGAACAGGTTATACAAAGCATGTTTCGCTCCATTGCATACAACGATCTGAGAAGGTTTGTATGTAATATTGTTGTCGCGCTGCAGTTTCTCGCAAATCGCTTTCTTCAATTCAGGAATCCCTGCGGCGGCCGTGTACTTCGTCTGGCCCTCTTTCATTGCTTTTACTGCGGCGTCGATAATATGCTGCGGCGTATTGAAATCAGGCTCACCCGCTCCCAGGCCGACCACGTCGTATCCTTCGCTGCGCAACTCTTTCGCTTTGGCGGTAATGGCGAGCGTTTTGGACGGCGTAATTTGCGCTACGCGCTTCGCTAATTTCATATGAGCTCCTCCTCTACTTCCTACAAAAAAATCCACCTATTTTGTTTTTTCAATACCTTTCCATTTTACAACTCTTATTTCAAAAAGGGAAGTTGAAGTGCATAGAAAAAGGATAACCCGGTGCAATTCGGATTATCCTTTTTCCTTTTGTCATGCCTTCATACGACGAGCTTCGATTTCTTCCACTTTTCTCTGCTTCGGAAGCGCGCGCGCTTCTTCAAGCATGGCGCGGAATTCTTCACCGCTTAGTACTTCCTCGCGCAGCAGATGATCCAGAGCATGACGGAATACCGGGAAGTGTTCGGTCAGCACCTGGCGTGTGCGATCCAGCAATTCATTAAGAATACGCTGTCTTTCTTCATGCAGCGCCTCTTTCCCGACCATGTCTATCTTCACAATGCCAAGTTGGGACAAGCCGCTGTCGATAATCGTGTCCACAAGGCGCAAAGCTTGTTCAAAGTCGTTGCGCGACCCGGTACTGCGACCACCATACAGCATCTCCTCTGCCACAGCACCGCCGAGCGCGATCATAATCTGCTGCTCAAGGTTTTCGAGCGTATACAGATAGCGATCCTGCTGCGGGCTCTGTCGGACATAGCCAAGCGCCTGGCCGCGCGGACGCAGCGATACCTGCGACACAGACATCGGCCGCACCACTTCGGATACAATTGCATGACCAAGCTCATGGTTCGCCACACGTTCCCGTTCCTCGGCAGTCGATTCACGGTCTGTCTGCTCTCCCATCATGACCTTATCGATCGCATGGGAAAAATGCCGCTGCGTAATAACCTTGCTTTTGTCGCGGAATGCATAAATAGCCGCTTCATTGGTTACACTTTCTAACTGAGCACCGGAAAAATTAAACGTATCGCGCGCAATGGCTTCAATGTCCACATCGTCAGCAAGGGGCTTATTTTTTACATGAATCTCAAGAATCTGTTTACGCGCCTTCATATCCGGCAGATCAACCACAATCTGACGGTCAAAACGGCCCGGACGCACGAGCGCATCATCAAGCATGTCCGCACGGTTCGTAGCAGCAATCATCAGCACACGCGGATGTTCGGTCGTCGTAATCCCATCCATCTCTGTTAATAGCTGGTTCAACGTCTGATCATACTCACGATGCTGGTTGCCTTCACGCTTACCGCCGAGCACATCGATTTCATCAATAAAAATAATCGCGCTATCCTGATTATTTTTCTCCGCTTTTTGCTTCGCTTCTTTAAAAAGATCGCGAATGCGCTGCGCACCGACCCCGACATACATCTCTACGAACTGGGAGCCGGATGCCGCCACAAAGGCGGAATTAGTATAATTAGCGGCCGCTTTGGCCATTAATGTTTTCCCTGTGCCCGGTGGTCCGGTCAACAGAATTCCCTTTAACGGGCGAATGCCATATTCTTTTAACGTATCTTTGTGAATCAAAAAATCGAGCGCTTCTTTCAATTCTTTCTTAGCGCGCTCCTGGCCGCCGATCTGATTGAACTTAACCGTTGTCTTGACCGTTTCCGCCGCTGTCTTCTTCTGAGTAATGGATACGCCACCCTGTCTCATTACAAAAAACATAAGAAAACTGATAATGATCGCCGCAATGATTAACGGAGCCACGTTCACACCGATAAATACAAGAAACGCGATGAAAACCGGGATCGCACCGATGACTATTTCTTTACCCATTCCGGCTCACCTCTCGTTCGCGCGGCAGCACCGCATAATACGGATTCTTGCCGTCGTTAAAATAGATATATACATACTGATCGTCCATATGGGAGCCTACGTTGGCCAATTTATGCTTTTTCTTTATCTGCTCTAATACGCCTGGAATCTTTGAATAAGTATGGAGTTCCATTGCCTCTGCAATGGCGAATGCGTTCTCATCCCAAATTTTCTGCAGGTTTTTATTCGGGGAATCGAACTCGATTTTAACTGCTCTTCCGTTCGATTTCTCTGAAGCGATTTTCTTTACTCTTTTATAGTCTTCCGCAAACTTGTCCGGATTGTTAAATGCTACATTTAAAGTAATCACGTCGCGGGCAATCGCGATATCGTTGAGCTTCACGCCTTTCATCGTCGCGATTTCGTTGGTGATTGGTTTTTTCACAAACTGGTTTTGAAACACATACCAACCCCCGAACAGCAGCAAGCTGCTGAATAAAACGGATAAAAAGATGGGCAATGCGCGTACCTTCATCCCCTACCCACCCCTTTCTACAAAAGTGATATATTGTTTATATATCATGTAGTATATCATAAATATGTTGGTTATGGGGTAAGCGTTTTTTTCCTTCACAAAAATGACAACGTTAGGGCCAAAGACGAAAAATGGAGCGAAGATCCCCTCCGCTCCATCGTACCATATTTCCGATGCTACGTATCCGCCTTTTGCAGCTGGTACGATTTCAGAAACTTACCATTATACATATCAATGTAATAATAATGAAAGTAGTCCCCTTCTGCAAACAACACTTCCCATGCCTTACTGTTATCCTGTTTGGCAGGAATAATGTGAATCAGTTGCATGCCCGGATGGTCTTTGGCCAATGCTTCGAGCACATTCTCCTTTGGGATGAGGCGCGACATTTTTTCCACCTCTCCTTGCTCTCCATGAAACCATGCCACCAGCTTTTCGCCGTCTTCCGTTTTTCCTTCGATAACAATATAGTCCTGTTTTCCATAATACGTGCCTACAGAGGTGACTTCAGTTATCTGTGTGCGCGATAACGCCAGTGCTTTGCCTTGCTCCTCGATTGCCCTCTGCTGTCCGCGCAGATGCAAATACAAAGCGAGCGCTGAACACAGCACGACCAATAACAGCGCGAGCGCTCCGTATACCCACGATTTTCTCATTCGCATTCCTTATCCTTACCTGTGTTTCGTATTTTCTGGACATCAAAAAATGCTAAACATACTGCCCGTATCCAAGGAGATACTAAGGTTACGCGCAGGAGGAGGTGAGCGTGCGTGAAGCAGCCGCACCTTGCGCATCTTGTGGAATCGATACCGGAAGAAGTAGTAAGGCTTCTTGCGGATGAACGAAACCCTTCCTGGATGCTTCTGTCTTCCCCGTTTCGCTACGAGGGAGAAGATACTTTCGCTTCGTTCCGTCAGCCGAACCTTCATTCCTGGATTACTATGGAACAGCCGCAATGACAACAACCATTCACATTTTAATTCCCCTACCTATCCATCTTCCATTCTCCCTGCCGCATGCGGCAGGGAGCCTTTTTCCACACTGAATTCATCCCCCTGTCTCTTCCCTGTTTATCCGCTTTTATTTTTTCTCCAATTTTTCAAACATCCGGTTGGCGTTCTCGATAACAGCGGTCTCATCCATCGTTAAGCACTTGCCGTCCTTAATGAGCTGCGTACCCTGGACATATACATCTTTAACGTCCCTGCCGCTCGCCGCATACACAACATGCGAAATCGGGTCATGCTTCGGCTGGAAGAAAACGCTGTGCGAATCAAGCACGATAAAATCGGCCTGTTTCCCCACTTCAAGCGAGCCGATTTGATCATCCATAAATACAGCTTCCGCACCATAGATAGTAGCCATACGCAGCGCTTCCGTCGCCGGCACGAGCACCGGATTATGACGATGACCTTTATGCAGAAGCGCCACCATCTTCATTTCCTCAAACAGATCAAGGTTGTTATTGCTCGCCGAACTGTCCGTGCCAAGCGACACGCAAATCCCCCTCTCCATCATCTCCGGTACGCGGGCAATGCCGCTGCCAAGCTTTAAATTGCTGATCGGATTGTGCGATACTTTCACATCGTACTTCGCAAGCGTATCCAGTTCTTCATCCGTCAAATGTACGGCGTGTGCCACCAGCGTCGGCCGATTAAATACACCGAGCTTCTCTAAATGCTCCACCGGCCGGGTTCCATAATCGTTGACATTCTGCTGTACTTCCCATTCCGTTTCGGACATGTGGATATGTACCGGCAAGTCCAACTCATGGGCACGGGCTACAATTCGCTCCACATAATCCGGCGGGCAGGTGTACGCCCCATGAGGTGACATCATCGTCATGATGCGGCCATTTGCCGTCCCGTTCCATTTGGCGGCAAATGCGCTCGCCTCTTCAAGCTTCTTCGTCTGCTCTTCCGCCGAGCACAAACCGATAACGCCGCGGCACAGGCGTGCGCGCATTCCGGAAGCGGTAACCAATTCCGCCACCATATCCATATTGTCATACATATCAACAAACGTCGTTGTACCCGTCTTCAGCATTTCAATAATAGAAAGCGACGTTCCCCAGCGCACATGCTCTTCCGTGAACTGGGCCTCAAGCGGCCACATCTTCGTCTCCAGCCATTCCTGCAGCGGCAGGTCATCCGCATATCCTCTAAGAAGCGACATGGCAGTATGGCCGTGCGTATTTACAAGGCCAGGCATGACAATGCGGCCTTCTGCGTCAATGACTTCATCATATGTATCCACGGCTTCAGGCGTCGGTCCGACATACGTTAATACGCCGTTTTCAAACGCAATTGCTCCGTCGTAAATAACCTCATTCGTTTCGTTTACTGTCAGCACTGTTGCATGAATGACGATTGTTCTCATATGGTATAGGGCGCGCTTGCCGCAGCGCGCCTTGCCTCCTTACCTGTGTTTTATAAATAATAAGCCAAACTGTGCAGCTCCATTGTAACATCCGCATCATGAACACGTACGTCCTCCGGCATACGCAGATTGGTCGGAGCAAAATTCAAAATGCCTGTAATTCCCGCATCCACCAGACAGTCAGCCACCGATTGCGCGGCTTCCGCCGGGACCGCAATAATACCGATGCGGATGCTTTTTTCTTTGACCGTCTCCTTTAGTTCACTCAGCGGCTGAATGGTCAGGTTGGCAATTTTTTTGCCGATTTTGTTCGGATCGGCATCAAAAACCGCAATAATCTTCATATTGTCCTTCAAGTATGCATTGTAGTTGCTAATGGCGTGTCCCAGATTCCCCGCACCGACCAGCAGCACGTTAATCTGCTGGTCAAGCTTAAGAATGCTTTTAATCTTTTCTACAAGATAATTCACTTCATAGCCAATTCCTTTTCGACCGAATTCACCGAAGCAGGCAAGGTCCTTACGAATTTGTGCCGGGTTTAAATCAAGCGCTTCGCCAAGCTGCTGCGATGAAACCGTGCGAACGTTCATTGCCTTTAAGTTGTTTAAATAACGCAAATAAACGGGAAGCCTTTTGACAACGGCCTCAGAAATTTTTGGCACTTTCACTCTCGTTCTCTCCTTCTTACCCTAGTCCCACTTCTTAACATCCTCTGACTGTATGTGTCTTCGTTCTCCCGACAGGTCCACACTTATGCCAGCCAATCCGCAATTTCGGGCAGAAGCTCCGCCGTCGGCTTCACCAGCATATTCGTCTCCGGCAAAGATTTAAGGAACACTCGGCCATATCGCGCATCGATGACACGCCGATCATAAATGAGCACGACCCCCCGGTCTGTACTCGTACGCACCAGTCGGCCGAATCCTTGTTTAAATCGGAGGACGGCCTGGGGCACGGACAATTGCATGAATGCATTCTTATTCTGCTCCTCAAATTGTTGATTGCGCGCCTCGACAAGCGGATGGTTCGGAGGCACGAACGGCAAGCGAACAATCGCGAGGCAAGACAAGTCTTCCCCCGGGATGTCCACCCCTTCCCAGAAACTGCTTGTGCCGAGCAACACACAGGCAGGAAGCGAGCGGAATTGCTTGGTTAGCTTGCTGCGGCTTGCCCCATCCATTCCGTGGCCGAGCACCGTAATCTCGACTTCTTTCAGCTTCTCTTTCAAAGGCTCATATACGCTGCGCAGCATGGCGTAGGAGGTAAACAAAACGAGCATGCGCCCTTTTGTCGTTACCGCAACCTGGGCGAGAGAATCGATCAACGCTTCCACGAAGTGGCCCTCCGAACCTCCTTTGATGTTTGGAATTTCACTCGGAATGCAGATGAGCGTCTGTTTTTTGTAATCGAACGGCGAAGCGAGCACGACTGTTTCGATGCTCTTTTCTTTAAGCAAATCGGCAAGTCCGAAGCGTTCGGTCGCATACGCAAAGGACGAATTCACGCTCAGCGTGGCTGATGTAAGAATGACGCTTTCTTTTTTATCAAAAAAGCGTTCACGTAAAAGCTCTGATACATCGATGGGTACCCGGTGCAAATACATCGTTCTGCGCGTGCTGCGCGTATCCAGCTCGACCCAATAGACGTAGCCGTCATCCTCGGTTAACAGCATATCATGCAGCAGCGAAGCATACTCCAGACAATCATTAACCATACCGTTCAAATCGATCAGCAATCCTTTCATGCCGATCGGCGCATCATCGCCGTGAATGTTTGCATAAATCGATTCCAGCTTTTTGCCGATGGCAAGCAGCAAGTCGACGCTGTTGCGCACAGCAGAAACGACGGCTCGACCCCACCGATTTTCGAGGTTCTCCTGCTTATAACGCATGACGGTACGACCGATCTCTTCGCCTTCCCTGGCGCGCTGGTGCGACCATTGATAGAGCAAGCTGTACATCTCGCGAATCGTTTCCTTGCCTTCGTGAATCTGCTGGTAGGCCGTCTCGATTGAGTGTTTGCTTTCCTCATAACTGGTCACACTCCAACCCCGTACTGCTTCTTCGATTTCCTCAAGCAGTCCGGGACCACGATCCGGATGCAGACGGTGCAGCATCCCTTCAAGCTGATAGGATGAAATGGTATCCCCTAAATGGCGGCTCGCCACATCGTCAAAGTGATGAGCTTCATCAATGACTGCATATTTATAAGTTGGAATGATACGGTGCTCCGCATTCATGTCGGTAAACAGAAGCGAATGATTTGTCACAATCACTTCAGCCTGCTGGGCTTGGCGTCGCGCCTGATGGTAATAGCAGCGCGAAAACCAGGGACACTGCCGGTTCAGGCATGAACCTGCATCGCTTTGCACTTGTTTCCAGTATACCTGCCCGCCGGACGGAAGACTAATTTCTTCTACATCTCCCGTCTCCGTTTCGGTCAACCAGACAAGCATCTGCGACTTGCTTAGCTGCACATCATAATTATCATGCTCTTCCTGCAAACTATGTGAAAACTTTCGCAGACACAGATAATTGTTTCTTCCTTTTAAGATGGAAATGCGGGGGGCATCATTACCAAAAATCGCCTGCAAAATCGGGAGATCACGTGTATACATCTGTTCTTGCAGCTGAATGGTATGGGTGGAGATGACGACGGTCTCTTCCTCCCGCTTAGCCCAGAATACGGCTGGAATTAAATACGCCAGAGATTTTCCGGTACCGGTCCCTGCTTCAATCATCAAATGACGGCCGGATTCGAACGAATCATACACCTGTTTCATCATTGTGACCTGAGCCGGACGTAATTCAAAGCCGGGCATATGCTCTTTCAGCAAGCCCTGCTCGCCGAACAGACTGTCGATGAATGTTTCAAACTCCATCGCTTCTTCTATTCTTTGTCCGCTTGCCTTCTCAACCGCCTTCCGCTTCTTCAGGCAAATCTGATGCACTACTTCCAAATCCGCGTCCGGTTCGTATGCACCCTGACGAATCTTCCGCTGCTCAATATCGGAAAGCAGCGTCTGTACATCGGAATGGAACGGACGACTCAGCCGCTGAAGGTGCTGGATGGTGACAAGCGGCATATTCTCCAGCTTATCGAGCAGATGCAAAAGAATATATGCAGTCGCTTCCGCGTCGGAATCCGCCTGATGCGGCCGGTCATGCAGAATATCAAGTCCGACAGACAAGTCGGAGAGCCGGTACCCTTCCTGACCCGGCAGCAGAAGCCGGGACAACTCTACCGTATCAATCAACGGACCTGAGAACGGATGATAGCCAGCCTCGTTTAATGCGTTCTGCAAAAACGATAAATCAAAAAAAACGTTATGAGCCACAAATACGGCCCCGTCTAACATCTTTAGCAACGAAGGCAGCGCATCTTCAATCGGAGGGGCGTCTGCCACCATCTCATTGTTGATGCCTGTCAATTTTTCGATAAAAGGGGGAATATCGACCTGCGGGTTGACCAGCGTAGAGAAACGTTCAACAATCTCCCTTCCGCGAACAAGCACCGCTCCGATTTGTATAATCCTGTCTCCCTCTTTTGGTCGATTGCCTGTCGTCTCAAAATCGACCACAACAAAAGTGTCCAACTGTTTCACCTCAAACTCTTTCGCTTCATCGCGCATCTTACAGACAGGGATCCACTTATTATTTTCTATTACTTAGGAGGGAAGTGCAATACAAAAAAAGAAAAACCGGCGTTTCATAATGCCGGCATGAACTCCTTCCAACGCTTATACGCTTCTTCGGGTGCACCGTCTATGTAGTGCACAAGCCCGGCGTACAAGCCGCTCTCCCGAATGACGCCGGCCGCATGGCTTGCCGAAAAATGCGTAAGCGCTTCTTCTCTTTTGCCCTGGTCGAGCAGCACTCTGCCCTGTAAGTAGTGACCCAACGCCTGTATATGACCATCCTTCGCAGCCAGCAACTCGTTCACCAATCCTTGCGCCTCTGCGATTCGGTGCTGTTTGAGGTAAGCGTACGCCAGCCCTGCCCGTGAAAGCGCGTGATCATGCCGCTGTGCAGTATGCTCAAATACGCGTGCGGCCCGCTCCGTCTCCCCCTGGGAAAGCAACACCCAGGCATAGGAACAGGCATAATCCGGCTGCTCCGGCGCAAGCGTTAACGCATACTTCAGATAAGGAATAACCCTGTCCCCCTGCTCGGCCTGCCATAGCGACCAGCCCAATCCATGCCAGACGGATGCATCATTTCTGTAATCTGGCAGAAGCGTCTGATAGCAACGGGCCGCGTCCGCAAATCGACCCAGCCGCTCATACGTACATGCAATCGCCTTACGCTGCTTCGCTCTGTATGCGAATGATTCGGCTCGTTTCAACAGGGCGTACGCTTCGTTCTCCCTTCCGTTTGCCGCATGACAAGTGCTTGCCAGCAGCAATACCTCCACATCGTCTGATTCGTTATTCAGGAGTGAAAGGGCTGCCTGCGCTGCTTCTTCATATCGTCTGAGATGATACAATGTCAGCGCCCGATTGTAGCCCGCATCCGTTAAGTCTGGAAACGTTCTAAGCGCTCGTTCAAACCAGCTTACCCCTTGTTCAGGGTGACCCTCCAGTACTGCAATCGATCCCAACGCGTTGTATGAGGCGGCACAGATGAAGGCATTGTCGCACGTTTCCGTAAGCAGGCGAAACTGCCGGTATGCCACATCAAGACGCCGCGACATAAAGAAACCGAAGGCAAGATACAGCCGTGCTACCGTTACATCGGGCGCCTCTTCAAGAACACGGCTGAATGATTCCACCGCCTCCCGGTACATCGATAATGTAAAATACCCCTGTCCTTGACGAAACTTAGCGGCCAGCGCATAGGGAAGAAGGATCTCTTCCACATCCTGGTCTTCAGGCTTTTTCTCTCCCTTTGATTCAGCTTTATGTGGCGAGACGGAAGGGAGCGTCGCATGCCCGCTCTCTTCCTGCTCAAACATGCGCTGAGCCTCAACCAGTTTTTCTTCAAATTCAAGCCAATCTTCCACTATCTGGTCACTAATCTGTCGAAGTTGCAGCACGGTATTATACAGTTTCACTTTTTCTGCTTCCGGCGCTGACGCCATACATGCTTTCACTTTCTCAATCTGGTCCGTAAGTGCGGCAAAATAATGAGACAGCAGCATAGACTCCCCGCCTTTCATGTCACTCTGTATTACTTTCAGTGTGACACATCAGCATGGAATTTATGAATAAAAAGAGCGGAAAACAACGGTTCCGCCCTTTATGCCTTTCATATATTCAACTAAAATATGGTCGCGTGGATTTCTTCGCCGAGCATTTCTACAATCTTGTTGTTTTCATCCATGATGGCGACTTTTGGTTTGTGAATCTTGGCTTCCGCATCCGACATCATCGCATACGAGATAATAATGACAATATCGCCCGGCTGTACAAGGCGAGCCGCCGCGCCGTTCAGACAAATCACGCCGCTGCCGCGCTCCCCTTCGATGACGTACGTTTCCAGGCGTGCACCGTTGTTATTGTTGACAATTTGTACCTTTTCATTCGGCAGAATGTCCACCGCATCCATAATATCCCGGTCAATCGTTACACTGCCTACATAATTCAAGTTGGCTTCCGTAACGGTCGCCCGATGAATCTTTGCTTTCATCATCGTACGGAACATGCTGTTTCCTCCTGGCTTGCCACAAGCATAATATTATCGATCAAACGCGTGCGGCCGAAACGGACCGCCAGTGCAACAATACAATGGCCGCGCAGCTCTTCCATCGGCATAAGCTCCGGATAGCTGCGAATCTCAATGTAATCAATCTCCGCAAGCGGGCTTTCTTGGATAATAGACTTGATTGCGGAGCGCAGGGCCGCCGCATCCCGCTCACCCATCGCAACCATCTCCTCCGCCCGCTTCAGCGAGCGTGACAAAACAAGCGCTTGCTCTCTTTCTTCTGCGGACAGATACACATTGCGCGAGCTAAGAGCCAATCCGTCCGGTTCACGCACAATCGGACACGGCACAATCTCGATTGGCATATTCAAATCACGCACCATCTGTGTAATGACCGCCACCTGCTGTGCATCTTTCATGCCGAAAAATGCATAATCCGGCTGTACGATATTGAACAGCTTGGTAACAACGGTCGCCACGCCATCGAAGTGACCCGGCCGTGATGCGCCGCACATCGAATCAGTAATGTCTTTCACTGTCACAATTGTCTTGCTGCCTTCCGGATACATTTCCTCTACCGAAGGGAAGAATAGGATATCCACGCCGCGGGATGCGGCGAGGTAGCGATCCCGCTCTATATCCCGCGGATATTTCGCCAGGTCTTCATTCGGTCCAAATTGAAGCGGATTAACAAAAATGCTCATAACGACTACATCAGCTTTTTCCTTGGCTTGATCCACAAGACTCAAATGACCTTCATGCAAATATCCCATAGTCGGTACAAATCCAACCGTTTTTGGACGCGCCTCTTTTAGGAGGGAGCGCAATTCCTTGATGGAAGAAACCGTTCTCATATTTTGACCCCTTCTCCGTATAATCTCTCCAGCGTTTCTTCCTTCATGGTGAAGGTGTGCTCGGCTGCAGGAAACGCGCCGCTGCGCACCTCGGCCGCATACTGAGCAATTGCCTGTTTTATAAGCGAGCCTGCATCCGCGTATTGTTTAACAAACTTCGGCACACGGCCGCCCCCGTAAGATAATATATCGTGATACACAAGTACCTGGCCGTCACAGCCGGCTCCGGCGCCGATGCCAATCGTCGGAATGGATAATTTGTGCGAGATGAGCTCTGCCAGTTGTTTCGGTACGCACTCCATTACAAGGGCGAACGCTCCCGCCTCTTCGAGTTCCAGCGCGTCGTCAAGCAGCTTTTGCGCTGCCTCCGGCGTTTTGCCCTGCACTTTATAACCGCCGAGTTGGTGCACGGACTGCGGTGTAAGTCCGATATGTCCGACTACCGGGATGCCGGCCTGCGTACATCGGCGAATGAGCGGTGCAAGCTCCGCACCCCCTTCGATTTTAACCGCTTTGGCCAAGCCTTCCTGCATAATGCGCCCCGCGCTGCGCAGCGCATCTTCAATCGTGCCGTGGTAAGTGAGAAACGGCATGTCGGTAACTACAAATGCGCGTTTCGCTCCACGCGTAACCGCTTTCGTATGATGGATCATGTCATCGAGCGTTACCGGCAGCGTTGATTCGTAACCAAGCACGACCATGCCGAGCGAATCCCCGACAAGAATCATATCGACCCCCGCTTCATCGGCGATTTTTGCCGACGGGTAATCGTATGCTGTTAGCATAACGATTCGCTCTCTGTTCCGTTTCATTTCCTTTAAGGATACAACCGTAACTGTTGAACTGCCTGCCATTTTCATTCCTCCTTACGCTTTGAGCGATCCGATAAGAGAATGGCGGTGTGAAGGCATATAAAAACGCCTTCAACAGAGAAGAAGGCGTACTGAAACCATGATTTATCTGCAAATATGGTAACATTGAATTCCCTCTGTCTCGGTCCTCATCGGCTCAGAGCAGATTACTGTATTGTGTACCTTTTCATATAATCAAGTGTCGTGGTGCCGCTCCGTGCGGATACAGCCCTGACACCCTCATTATAAGCACAACCCCATCGGACTGGCAATCCTTTTTGCACATTCTGTCGAAATTCACCGTGGATTACGCGTGAATTTCGACGTCCGCCGAATACACCTTCGTGATCGATCCGTCCTCCCGACGCACAAGCAGCACGCCACTGTCATCAATGCCCTCCGCATATCCTGTAAAAGAGCCTTGCAATGTACGAATGGTCACTTTTTTTCCGATGGTAATCGCGCAGCGCTCCCAGCGTTCCTTTACCGGAGCAAATCCGTCTTCAAGATATACATCGTACAGCTCCTCAAGCCGGTAAAGGATTTGCTGAATAATCGGCACCCGACGCAACGGCTCCCCTTTAGCAATATACAGCGATGTTGCAACCTCCCGTACATCCTCCGGAAACTGTTCTGCAGTCGTATTGACATTGAGGCCCATTCCGATAATAAGATAATGAATGCGATCCGACTCCGCATTCAGCTCGGTCAAAATACCGCACACTTTTTTGCCGTCAATTAAAATGTCATTGGGCCATTTAATCTGCGCGTCGATGGCGCAGAAATCGCGCAGCGTTTCCACGATAGCGACCGCCGCCAGGAGAGTGATCTGCGGACACTTCTGCAGTTCGAGCGTCGGTCGAAGCAGCAGGCTCATGGAGATGTTCGTACCTGGCGGCGAGTGCCACACACGTCCGAGCCGCCCCTTGCCTCCTACCTGTTGATCCGCGACAACGAGTGTTCCTTCCGGAGCGCCCGCCTTGGCCAGTTCCTGACATTTATTCTGTGTAGAATCAATGGTTGGATAATAATGAACCTCACTACCAAACACACGCGTATTCAATCCGGCTTTGATTTCTTCTGCAATCATCACATCCGGTGTGGACATAAGTCTGTATCCTGATCGGCGTACCGCCTCAAATACATATCCTTCTTCCCTCAGCTCTTCGATATGCTTCCACACTGCCGTGCGGGAGACACCGAGCCTGCGGCTTATCTCCTCTCCGGACAAAAACTCTCCCTTCGCCTGTTTAAACATTTGCAACAAATTTTCACGTATTTTCATCTAAGTATCATCCTCGCTCGGAGTAATAGCGCCTGCCGCTCATTCGCTATCTGGCCGCTGCCCGCTTCCAGCGCAAGTTGAAACAGCAAATCGCGAATCCACGGTCCGCCCTTTTGTCCCATCTCCCGCTGCAAATCAGCTCCGCTGACTGCCAGATCCTGCATGCTTTTTATCCGCATCGACTCATGCAACCGAAGAAGTTCCTGTACCGCATTCGTGTCTCCTGACATAATGTCATACAGCGCTGCGGCATTATGTACCGCATTGAATCCGAACTCCAATATCCAACGCATACGCTTGTCCGTATCATGAAGGGCATTCAATCTCTGAGTTAGCTCTACCATTTGCTCGCATGCTTTGATTAGCTTTTTTTCGCAGCGCAGCGCACGCAGAATCGTTTCCACTTCGGCTTCTCTGCCGCAAATGAGAAATAAATAGGCCCAACGGGAGACAAGGTCATTAGCGGCACGTAAACATTTCCTTTCTTCGATAGCCAGTTCCCGCTTCCCCTCCAGCAGCCGGTTAATTCCCGGCATACCGTAAACAAGCCCGGTTTTCAGCACATCCGCTACCGTACAATCCGGGTACAGGCCGGCCAGTGCCTTGTTCCATTCGATGCTAATTCGCTCGACTGCCACATAGCGGATATCTTCGGCGCATACTTTTATCGCTTTATATGTATCCGGATCGATCGAAAAGCCGAGCTGGCTTGCAAAACGAAGGCAACGCAGCATGCGCAGGGCATCTTCCGCAAATCGCTCCTCCGCCCTGCCGACTGCGCGAATAAGCTTCGCATCCAAATCGTCGCGTCCTCCGAACGGATCTATCACTTCGCCGCGCAGATCAAGCGCCATCGCGTTAACCGTAAAATCGCGCCGCGCCAAATCTTCCGTAATATCATCGACAAACCGGACTTTATCCGGACGACGGTGATCCTCATACCCGCTCTCTGTCCGAAATGTCGTGACTTCCAGCGGAATTCTGTCTTGCAGCACCGTCACCGTTCCATGCGCAAGCCCGGTCGGCACCGTTTTCGTAAACAGCCGCATCACTTCTTCAGGCCGGGCGGAAGTAGCGATATCGAGATCATGTACCGGCCGCCCCAGCAGAGTATCCCGCACATATCCGCCTACAAAATATGCCGCGTATCCCGCCTCTTCGAGCGTGCGTAAGACCTGTCTGCCGGCTTTCAACACATCCTGTTTCATGATTTGGGACACGACTCCGTCTCTTGGACCAGTACGCGCTGGTAAATCGCTTCGTACTGACGGGTGATATCTTTATAACAAAACGTATGATATGCTCTCTCCATCGCCTGACGTGAAAAGCGTTCGTACATCGCTGCGTCCGATACAAGCTCAATCGCCTTCTCGGCCATTCCGTTCACATCACCGATCGGCAGAACAAATCCGGTCACTCCATCCTTCACCACTTCAGGCAATCCGCCTGCATCGCTTGAAATAACCGGCTTGCCGCAGGCCATAGCCTCAAGCGCCACCAGACCGAAGCTTTCCTGCGCAGACGGCAGCAGCAGCACGTCTGCGATGGAGAGGACACAGGCGATGTCTTCCTGTTTTCCGAGGAAGATTACATCTTCTCTAAGACCGAGATCTGCCGCCAGATCGCGCACCAACGGAAGTTCCGGGCCCTCTCCGATCATCAGCAGCTTGGCCGGCATGCGCTGTTTAATCTGATGGAAAATACGCACCACATCATCCGTTCGTTTTACGCTGCGGAAGTTGGAAATATGAATAAACACTTTCTCGTTGTTCGGTGCATATTCTTCGCGCACATCACACATATCACGCGGATAATATTCCCGCTTGTCAATGAAATTGTAAACCAGGTCGATCGGCTTCTCGATCTGAAGCACTTCCCGCGTCTGATTAATCAGACTCTGTGACACGGCGGTTACAGCGTC
>NZ_DFMZ01000010.1:0-27921 GCF_002375825.1 Aneurinibacillus sp. UBA3580 | reverse complement strand
GCCTTTCCCTACAGAATTGTTGGTTCAGCAACGTACGAATCTGAGAGCCGGTCTATGCCATTTTTACTAAGTCATTATTGAAAGGCTGCACGTTGAACAACTCGCCCGGTGAACAAACATACAACCGGCATGTTAGCCATAAAAAAACCGCAGATGAACGCTCATCTGCGGTTTCGTATTTAATTTGATTGCTCCTCTTTACTGTTACTTCTGCATCGCTTCAACGGCAGCCGTGCGACCTTCTCCTTCGCGTACCTTGACTCCCTGCTCCAGCAGCACCTGTTCAAGCGCAGCCAAGAATAAAAGCACATTGCGCGGCTGGCAGGAGTAGCCCATCAGGCCAACGCGCCATACTTTACCTTTTAAGGCACCCAATCCGCCGCCGATTTCAATGCCGAACTGTTCAAGCAACTGTTTGCGAACTATCATATCCTCTACGCCGTCCGGAATGCATACGGATGTAAGCTGCGGCAGGCGGTGGTCCGCTACCACGTGAAGGGTGAGGCCCATCGCTTCGAGGCCGGACTGCAGGGCACGGCCCAGCTTCCAGTGGCGATCCCATGTTTCCGTAAGCCCTTCTTCCACCACGAGACGCAGCGCCTCCCGCAGCGCGTAGTTCATGCTGATCGGCGCGGTATGATGATAGAAACGCTCCTGTCCCCAGTAGTTTTGAATCATGGATAAATCCAGATACCAGCTCTGTACTTTGGATGTACGCCTGGCCATCGCTTCGCCGGCCCGCTTGCTGAATGTCACCGGAGACAATCCCGGCGGTGCGCTCAAACACTTCTGCGTACCGCTATAGCAGGCGTCCACTTCATTTTCGTCAATGCCCACTTTTACTCCGCCGAGTGACGTAACGGCATCAACGATAAGGAGCGCGTCATGCGCATGCGCAAGTTGAGAGATTTCAGAAAGCGGCTGCAAAGCGCCGGTGGACGTCTCGGCATGAACGACCGCCACGGCTTTTACATTTGCATGATTTTTCAGCGCCTGCTCAATTTGCTCCGGCTTAATGATTTCACCCCACGGCGCTTCCACACGGATGACTTCCGCCCCGCAGCGCTCGGCTACATCGACCATCCGCTCGCCAAATAAACCATTAATACCGATGATAACTTTATCGCCCGGCTCTATTAAATTTACGAATACCGTTTCCATGCCAGAGCTACCTGTGCCGGACATGGCAAGCGTCAGTTCGTTTTTCGTCTCGAATACGGTACGCATTAGCTCCATCGTTTCATTCATAATCTGTAGAAAGCTCGGGTCCAAGTGACCGACGAGCGGTGTGGCCATCGCTTTCAGAACACGGGGATGCACATCGCTCGGCCCGGGGCCCATCAATACACGGCTCGGTGGATTCAGTTCTTTGAACATTTCTCTCATCCTTTCTCTTTGTGGCTACATTACATGGTTTTGTCTTCTATGTTACTATTTAAAAATATCAGATAAGGAACTGTAAAAAAATAGCGAAATGCAATTTTCATGATTTATTCTCTGATGATCCCCATCTCGGCGCAGCGGCCCGGCTTCGGAAATAATTTATCCGGATTCAATAAGTGGTCCGGATTGAATACTTCGCGTACGCGTGTCTGCGCCTCAATCTCCTCCCCGGTAAACACATAGCGCATCTCTTCCTTCTTCTCGATGCCGACGCCGTGCTCTCCGGTAATCGTGCCGCCGGCATCGGCACATACCCTGAGCACGGCCGATCCGACATTTACGGCAAGCTCCGTCTCTCCCGGTTTACGGGCGTCAAATAAGATTAACGGATGCAGGTTTCCATCTCCGGCATGAAATACATTGGCGATACGAAGACCGGACGTCTCGCTAATCTGTCGGATTTCGTTCAGCACTTCCGGAAGCCGGCTACGCGGAATCACGCCGTCCTGAACTAGATAATCCGGTGAAATCGTTCCCATGGCCGCAAATGCCGTCTTGCGGTTAGCCCACCACCGGCCCCGTTCCGCCTCATCGCGTGCGACCCGTACTTCAAGCACGTTGCGCCGCCTGCAAACCGCTACAATTTCGTCAATTTGCTCGTCAATGCCGGCCGCAATCCCGTCCACTTCAATCAGAAGAAGCGCTTTGAGACCAGGAGGATGACCGACAGGATACGTGCCGCACTCCACTCCTTCAATTGCCACAGTGTCCATCATTTCAAGCGCCGCTGGTACAATCCCTGCGGCAATAATGTCAGACACCGCATAGCTGGCGTCTTCTACCTCATCAAAGTAGGCGAGTACCGTCTTCTTGTCTTCCGGATTTTTCAAAATGCGCACGGTAATTTTCGTTACGATGCCAAGCGTGCCTTCTGAACCGGTCAATAGCCCGATTAAATCATAACCGGGCATATCGGGCACGCCGCCAAGCTCAATAATCTCACCGTTCGGCAGCACCACCTCCAGCCCGAGAATGTGGTTGGTTGTGACTCCGTATTTCAGGCAGTGAGCACCGCCCGCATTCTCCGCCACATTGCCACCGATCGTGCAAGCGTACTGGCTGGACGGGTCCGGCGCATAATAATATCCCTTATCCGAGATAGAGTGTGTCAGCTTCAAATTGACAAAGCCGGGCTGCACGATGGCAAGCCGGTTTTCCAAATCCACATGAAGCAACTTCTTCATACGCACAAGACTAATAATGACTTCTCCCCCAATCGGAATAGCACCGCCGCTTAATCCCGTGCCAGCGCCTCTGGGGAGAAACGGAATGCGCTGCTTGTGCAAATGTTTTACAACGCCGGCGACCTCCTCCGTAGTTGCCGGAAACACAACGGCCCGCGGCATCCCCCGGTGAATCGTATACGCGTCACATTCATAGGCGAGCAAATCTTCCTTTCGGTATAAGACCCCCCGGGTTCCTACAATCTCGATTAGCTCTTGAATGAGCGAATCAGCTCTCGTCATCTACCGTACCTCCTCCGTACGCTCATTCTGTTCTTCCTTCTGATAAGACCAATCAAGCAGTTGTACCGTGTGCACCACTTTTTGGCTTCGCCCGTATTTAGCAACACCCATCGCTATCTGCAGCATGCAGCCCGGATTGCCCATTGAGATTACCTCTGCCGCAGCAGGTACGTTCTCCATCTTCTTGTCGAGAATACTGGCCGCCATCTCCGGATTGGTTAGGTTATAGATGCCCGCACTGCCGCAGCAGCGGTCCGCATCCGGCAGCGGTATCATCTGTATACCGGGAATGCTCGCAAGCAAATCGCGCGGCTCCTGGCGAATGCCCTGTCCGTGCGCGAGGTGACAGGCATCATGATATGTTACCCGCGTGTCGAGTTTTCCCCGGGGTTTTCGGTAGCCGTACTCATGCAGGAATTTTGTGATATCCTCCACTTTCTCCGCAAACACTTCCGCTTTATCCCGATACTGCACATCATCTTTCAATAGCTCCGGGTACTCTTTAAGCGCACAACCACAGCCGGCTGCGTTGACAATCACTTTGTCCACTCCTGAGGCAAGAAAAGCGTCAATGTTTTTGCGCGCCAAACGCTTTCCTTCTTCCCGATCCCCGGCATGCACATGCAGCGCACCGCAGCAGCGCTGTTCCTGTGGCAGTTCCACACTATAGCCGTTCCGGATCAAGACGCGGATGGTCGCTTCGTTAATGTCGCTAAACATCACGTCCATCACGCATCCGGTAAACAGCGCCACCCTCATTTTCGCTTCCCCTTCGGCAGGTACGCCCTGAGGATACCGGATAAGCACCGGCTCCGTTATCTGCGGCATAATCGCTTCCATCTCCCGTATATGCGGCGGCGCAATATTGATAAGTCCCGTCCTGCGGACAAATTTCCCAAGCCCGCTCCGCTGGTATACTTTCAGTGCTTTGCCTAGCGCATGCAGGCGTGAAGGATGCGGAAACAGCCCGCGCAAAAAAGTACGACTCACCGTCTTTTTCCACCCTGTCAGCGGGATAGCCTGACGGATGTGACCGCGCGCTTCCTCGATGAGCGTACCGACTTGTACGCCGGAGGGACAGGCGGTTTCGCAGGCCCGGCAGTCCAAACAGGTGAAGATCGGATCAGCATACGCTTCGCTAATGTCCATCTTGCCCTGGGCTACTGCCTTCATCAAATGCACCCGCCCGCGCGGAGACTGATGTTCGTGCCCCAGCTCGTCATATGTCGGACATGATTCTAAGCACATACCACAGTGGACACAGGCAGAGTATTTGTCTTCCTCCGCCGCCTGCAACGGGCTCATGGTGGCAAAAACGACCGGTTCTGTATGCGGTTTCACAATTTCGGTACCTGATTGGCTCATCATTATATCCCTCCTACAAATCGACCCGGATTCAAGACGCGGTATGGGTCGATCGTACGCTTAATCCCTTCGAGCAATGAAAAGTACTTCGGTTTCTCTCCCCATATATCCAGCCTGCGCCGCAGCGAAAGCGGGGCGTGCCGCACGATGGCGTAACCGCCTCTCTCCACGGCCATGCGGCGAATATCTTCAATGCCGGCTATCAGCTCATCTTCGCTCTTCCCTTCTACATATGCATGTGAAATACCGTGTCCTGCCCCGCCATGCGCCTCTACCATAAGGTTGCGGACCTGGCCCACTTTATGACAGGCGGCCACAATATCCGGGATATCCATATTCTTGCTTCCGATTTTCACCGCAACCCGTGCGTCTGCTGTTTCTTCTTCGGACCCACGGGGCGACACGCGCGCAAACGCTTTCCACCATTCCCGGGCTTCCTGCTGCGCCAGCACGGTCAACTGCGCCATCTCCGGCATGTGAACGCGCACCCACTCCTCCTGGTACCGCACCGCACTTTCCACATCCTCAAATGAAACGGCCAGCATATAGCTGAGACTATCCCCCAGTCGTCCGGCGAGAACCGGATTGATCAACTCCAGCGCCACAGGCTCCAGCATCGAGTTCTGGAGTTCTTGTAAAAATGTGCGGATCCCGTCCATCGGCGAATCAGGAAAAGTGAGCAGCATCAGGCTCTCTGCCTTGGGCAGCGGACGCAGTTTAAATGAAAGTTCGCTAAGCACGCCCAGCGTCCCCATGGAGCCGATGAACAGCTTGTTCATGTCATACCCTGCCACGTTTTTCACCACTTTCGCACCCGTCCGGATTACGCTTCCGTCCGGGTACACCACGCGCATGGCAATCACATGGTCGCGGGCCGACCCGTAGCGTAATCGCTTCGGGCCGCTATCGTTGGCGCAAACGATCCCACCGACGGTAGCGTACTCCGGCCAGGCCGGATCGAGCGGGAGCTTCTGCCCATACTCCGCCAGATTATCCTGTAATTCCTGTAGCGTCGTGCCGGGCCGCACTGTCACAATCATATCGCCCGGTGAATGCTCGACGATACCGGTGCAGCGGGAGAGCGACAGAATGAAGTCGGCGGCCTCTTCCGTTCCCCCAAATCCCCGCTTGGTTCCTCCTCCCATCGGAATGACGGTCTTTCCATTTTGACGGGCGTATGTAAGAAAATCAGCAATCTCCTGCTCCCTGTCCGGAAAGACAGTATAAGGAGCCGTATTTCCCAGCGAATGAGAAGCAGCTTTTGTTTCGGCAATGTGCGCTTGCAACGGCATCTCCTTAAATATCATGTCTATCCCTGCCCTTCTTTCCTATCGAATAAAATAATAATAAAAGGCTGTTGGCAACACGCCAACGGCCTTCTGTTAAGCCTAGATCGAATTTTTTATTATTTATTTTTATGAAGCTCTTTGCCCGAAGCCGTCTTCTCTTCTGCCTTGCCTTCCCGGCCACCTTCGATTTTCCGGATGTACGATTCCATTATCTTGCCGTCCTTCTTAATGACAATATGCTGATATTTTTCGCTCATACAAATTCTCCCTTTCATTGTATATTCGCAAAAAATCGTGAGCGGCATCCGGCATCTTGCAAATGGTGCGATCATGCTTTCGGTAATAACCTGGCCTCTTCGTTCCAAATATTTAATATTAATAAAATATTGTGATTATTATTTTACCATACTTATTTCATAAAGATAATACCCCGGCCAGGCTTTCCTCTACTTTCCGGGTAAAATAATCGCATATACCGTATCCAGCGATGTATCCATCCGAAAGGCCTTTTTGCCTTTCAAAGCAGCTTACGCTTTCGCGGCAAACGGCTCACCCAGCATAGAAAGTGAAAAAAGCGATGGGACGCTGTTCTTGTGCTTTGTCTCATTTTGTCGAATCTACGGCGGATTATTATCATTAACATGTTTACAAGTCAACTTTATTTGGGTGAAAGAGCAGCTTCACTTTGCAAGGGCCATCGATATAACACGCTCATTATTTCCGCGGCAATATTCTGACTACTATGCAGTAATATAGGGATTGGAATAAAGAAAATTCCGGGTGATTATACACGCGGAATTATTTCAAAACAGACCAATCAAACTTTCCGAGATGATTTGTATACTTCTTCAATCGGCTTAGCACACGCTTCGCTTCCGCTCCTTCAAGCGGCAGGGGCTGATAATTGTTCCTTTCCTTCACTGACGAAATCAAAGCCGGTATTAGACGAATCTCTTTTTTATCTGAGAGCTTTCCGTTCTGCACATAAAACGTCTGCTGAAAAATAAATGTATCTTTGTCGGAGGGATTTCGGTTTCCGCCAAACATAAAATTCCCCAGGCTATATACGATATACTTACCTCTGTACTGCTCGATCCCCTGCATTACATGCGGATGGTGCCCGAGCACCAGGTCAGCCCCCTGATTTATCGCGTGTCGGCCTAACGCTTTTTGTACCGCATTCGGATAATGGCTGCGCTCCACTCCCCAGTGGAAACTGACAATTATGACCTGTGTGCCCCGCCGCCTGAGCTCGGCGATGTCAGCCATAATCGTCCTTCTTAGCTTCTGCGTATTCTCCCAGCCCTCATATCCCAGAAGTCCGACGGGGATGCTGTTTATCCCGGCTATGTATTTGTTGTCATAGCCAAAATAAGCGATGCGATATTTCTTCAACGTCTTTATCGTATCTTCATACCCTTGCCGGAGATAATCACGGGTATGGTTGTTGGCAAGATTGACCGCGTCCATGCCTGATAGCGTAAGAATCTGCGCGTAATCCGGCGCGCCTTTGAAGCGGAATTTTTTCACCGCTTTCGCCTTGGCGGTCGTCAATGTCGTCTCTAAATTAACGATGGTGAGATCGTCTTTGTCAAATATGCCACGGATGTGCTTGCCGAAATGGGCATATCCGTTTTTCTTCACTTCATACGGAAAACTGAACATATAAGGAAAATTCTCGTCTGTGCCGATCGTCACGTCCCCCGCCGCACTGATGGTGACGGAATGTATCGTTTTTTTCTTCACTTGCTTTTCCTCCGCGACATCAGGCGGCTTCGGTGGTTTCTTCGGCCCAGCCGTCTCGATTTTACCTACAGCCGCTGGCTGAAATGTACCGGTTACGGCGGCTGAAACTGCGTACAGCACCGTAGCGCATACTGTAATCGACAGCATAATCAGCAAAGACGTTCGTTGGAGCTTCTTCACCTGTTCCTCCCTTGTGTTTGTTTTTCTCTCTTTTCGCTGCTCTTCTAGAATGTTATGGGAGAAAACCGGAAAGCACAACCAATTCTTCTCGCGCTATTTCGACACAGATGAAGAATCATGTCTTTACTTTTGTCTTTGTGTCGATGGTTCTTCTTTTAGATTTTCGATATCAAGAATTTGTTCAATTCTGCGCTGCTTTAGCGCAATCGTTTGCTCGATGAACGTTTCATATTCTTCGTCCGACTGCTTGTTGCGTTCATAGTATAGTTGTTTGAGCTGGGTCAGGTGCTCCTGCAGGCTCAATTCGGTTGTGTATGAGCCGCCGGACTTTACTTTTCTTAGAATCATATCTACCAGATTTTCATTGGACGCTTCTATCGACTTCGTGCCCTGCCGGATATAGATAGCACCATAGCGTAGTTCGCCGCGACTGATAATAGATGTATATGGTACGTATTTTGGATCGTACTCGATAATCAACACTTGAAATTTCTTTCCGCGAAGCGGTTCGACGTCCTGGCTGTCAAAAATAAAATCTTCCGTTCTGTATTTCAACCAATTCGGGAGATAATTGTCCAGCTTGTTGTCTACGTCGGCTTTATCTAGAAAATCTGCATTGGAAAGACCATCGAGCGAAGCGCTGCCGTCACTTTTTTGGCTGACGCCGACAATGATGCAGCCGCCGCCGGAATTGGCAATGGCAAGTATGTGTTTTGCCAGCTTGGTGAGATCAATCCACTTCATTTTGAAGTCGAGGAAATCTGTCTCTCCCGTATTGTGAAGAAGCAGCTCTCTAAATGTCTCATGTGTCGGATCATTCAGGAAATCTTTCAATTTTTGCGGTTGAATATCTTCGAAAAACATGGCTTTGAATCCCTCTCCCACTTTATCTATATGAATCATAAATTATATTCTCTATCAGCGCAGGAATTCCTTTTCCCCCTTATTCCCTTATCGCATTCCCTGGAAAATCAATCCTTCTTTTTACTTATGGTTAGCGTCCTCCGCAAAGGTCAGCCGCCCTTCTCCTCATTTTCGTGTCGGGGTTGCGGCTGAAAAGCCATGGTGTTTTTTTGCGAAATGAGTAGGACGGGCAGATCTATGGTAGAATAAATACGAACAAGTCCATCACACGAACGGCAGGGTGATATAATATGGCAATGATTTATCTGGCTTTTGGTACGGCGGCCACTCTCGCGCTGATTATCATTGTAGGGATTATCATTGGGATGATATTAAGCCGCAGAGATAGAAAGAAAATGGAATCTAAGGAGCCGGATGACGAGAAAAGCAGCCGCAGATGACGGCTGCTTGTTCTTTTATTTCCATAAAGCAGTAAAAAATTGTACATACAGATGATGCACTATTAGTCATACTTGACTATACAAGTTACAAAGTCGTATAATCACAGTCAGATTAGTTAAAAACAAGGGAATTTATGGACTTATCCTAATGAGGTGTGATACATGGAAAACAAAAGAGCGCTCCCCATTTTATTTGCGGTTATGTTTCTCGTAATGATAGGCTTCGGCATTATTATTCCGGTCCTGCCGTTCTTCGCGGAACAAATCGGCGCAACACCGACGCAGCTCGGATGGCTAATGGCTGTCTATTCATTGATGCAGCTGCTGTTCGCTCCGATATGGGGTGGAATTTCCGACAGAATCGGGCGCAAGCCGGTCATGCTGATTGGAATTGCCGGTCTGTCGCTGTCGTTTTTTCTCTTTGCCGTCTCGACGGAGCTGTGGATGCTGTTTGCAGCCCGGATTCTTGCCGGTTTTCTCTCATCTGCCAACATGCCGACCACAATGGCGTACGTTGCGGACATTACCACGCCGGAAAACCGCGGGAAAGGTATGGGGATCATTGGCGCGGCGGTGGGGCTCGGTTTTATTTTCGGCCCGGCTATTGGCGGTATTTTCTCCAAAACAAGTCTGAGTACGCCGTTTTTCATCGCAGGAATTGTGTCGGCGGTCACGTTTGTATTCGTACTGCTTTTCCTAAAGGAATCTCTGCCGCCTGAAAAACGAGCCGTATCGACTTCCGGCGTGAAAGAATCGCGCTGGAAAGCGTTCAGCGGCCCGACAACGGTGCTGTATGTGCTGCAATTTTTCGTTTCCTTCTCACTGGCGGGACTTGAAGCCACATTCGCCTATTTTGCGTTTGACCGTGCAGGCATCGGCACGACTCATCTTGGTTATATTTTTATGATTATGGGATTTGCCGGGGCCATCGTACAGGGCGGCCTTGTCGGACAGTTGACGAAGAGATTCGGTGAAGGCGCCGTCATCCAGATGGGTCTTGTGGTGTCCGCGATTGGTTTCGGTCTTATTCTGCTGACAGACAGTTTTACGACTGCGGCCATTTTCCTGTCCATCTTCGGCATTGGCAACGGGGTCATTCGACCGAGCGTATCCGCTTTGATTACGAAGCGGACGGAAGTCGGACAGGGCAGCGCTACAGGGTTATTGTCCTCGTTCGACTCGCTGGGCCGCATCGCCGGTCCTCCGGTCGGAGGCGCTCTGTATTCCATGCAGATAGGCATGCCATATGTCTCAGGCATGATCATTTCTGTACTGGCCTTCATTCTGTATCGCGTCTATGTCAAACGCGAGCAAAAAAATTCAATACCCGTATAAGAACCGCAAAAGCCACGCTCCTTATTCGGACTGTGGCTTTTTCTTATCAGCCAGACATTCACCACCTTATTATTCCATATAAACGGTGTATGAGAAGAAAAAGTCCTTCATCTTTTTTCACATGGAATTTATTCTCTCGTCGTTCTCTCCTCCTTTTTCCTTCGTAACGTAAAAGTCAACCGGCCTTCCCATCCTTTTCACATTGTGGTTGCGACTGAAAAGTCATGGTGGTTTTGTTAGTTTGTATTTTTGATAGGCAAGTGACGGGACATCTTAAATTTAAGGGGCAACTCCTAGATTCCCCATATCTCTTTAGACTTCTTCATTTCTGTTAATTCTATAATCTTACTTTCCTTATCAGCATAGGTACGAATTTCATCAATCGTAACCTGTTTAAGATATATAGAGCCGTCATTTGGTTTGAAAATAATAATATCTTTTCCAACTAATTCGTTTAAATCGCAAAAATCAAGTTGAAAATATGTGTGTAGGTAAATGGGCGGTTTTACTTTCGTCATAATAATTAAAATATATTATCTATAATAGATAATATATTTTCCCTCCTATCTTTATTTAATATTTAATCAAAATATGCATATGCGTCTTTTAAACTACCTACAAGTTTTCCTTTATCATAGCCTGCTAATTCTGCTTTAAAAAATACCCTGCTACCATAATGAGGTACTGAAACAGACTTGGCAAGTCTTCCTAGTAAGGATGGGGCAATTTTTGACTCAGTAACAGGTATCGAGCCAGTTAAAACATAGTTCCCAGAACCACGTTTAGTTTCAGTATAAACTTTAATTTTCCCTGTAACCAAGTCCCAACTACTAGTTCCTATGTTATATAGATAAAGATCAGCTTTGCAATTTGTTTTTGTTTTTTCTTGATTACTGAATTTACCAAAAAGTATTTTGAAATCAATACCTTGGGTTGAAATGGGTGCTGATTTACTGTTTCCTTCGTTTTTCTGTACTTCTTGTTTCTTTTCAAAATCTTTTTGTTCCTTTAGTAATTGATCAATTTGGTTCTGTGATATAGTTTCATCACTTAGCGCCTTGATTACTGCCGAATTACTTTCCGTTGTTACGGGATCTACGCTTTTTGCAAATCCTGATGTGGTAATAGATAAAGAAGATACTAATAAAATTACTGATGTTAACTGCTTAATTTTTTTCAAAATACATCACCCTCCTTAAGAACTGGTAAAATAATATCACAAAACAATATAAAAATTAACCATTTTTTAGAATTAATGTAAAAATAATCATATTAATTGTTTTTAATTTGATTATATTTATTAATGCGACCCGGCTATATGATCCAAATTTCTTGAGAAAATAAAACCATGGAACTTTACCGTTCCCTTGGGTTATTGTTTTGTTAGTTTGACGTGTATGTGATGGCAATCCTGTATGAAAATATCAAGTGGAAATATAGTAAGATGATCCTATAATTTTTACATTAGACGTCCGATAATGTCGCTTACGTAAGTTTATTGAACGAAGGGTGCGTTAGTTGAAGAAATAATAAAAGGAGAGCACATATTAGTCATGTATAATATGTGCTCTCCCCTATTTTTTAGGGCTTTTGTAATTTAGGTCTTGATAATGATAAACAGAGTGGGGGAACCTTTTTCTATAATTAAGAGCGGACAGGAACTCTTTCAAACTCCTCGCTCAGTTCACGTGAGCGCTTCGCTGCGCTTTTGATGGCGGCTTCGATGGCTTTGCCGCAGCCGTTTTCCGCAAGCGCCGTAAGTCCAGCAGCCGTTGTGCCGTTCGGTGATGTTACTTTCTTGCACAGCGCCTCAGGCGACTCATCCGTCTCCATCAGCATACGGCTTGCGCCGAAAATGAAACCTGCTCCGATAAAGATAATGGCAGTGGGTATTTTCTTGCAATTATGAAAAAAAGGCAGCTATCATTAGGATAACTGCTCTTTCTGGAATTGATGAATAATACGGCTTATGATACATGTTAGCTTCTTCTCATGGGCTTCGTAAGAATCCGAAACCTCACTTTGCAGACTCCACCGGTATATCGTTTTATCCGTGTGTTTGATTTTATCGGCCCGCTCCGGACCTGCGGCATACAATAAGATTCCAGCAGAGGCGCGGCGGGCGGTCATATAGGCAAGCATCTGAAATACGTCCGGGTTCTCCGACTGTGCAGTGCGCAGCTTATATTTTGTATCCAGCACCACTTCCCGACCTGACCGGTCCTTGAGAATCAAATCAGGAACGATGCGAATCCCACCTGTCTCACCGAGCCAATGACGGGTCTGGGCATGTCCCGCAATGCCGTGCGGACGCAGCTCCTCTGTCAGCCGGCGGGCGATGTAGCTCTCGAACAGCTCATTCATATCGAGCACAAAGCTTTCATATGGCACTCCTCCTTCGCCTATGGAAACGGAGGTCGCACGCCAGTATAGCCGGAGCCAGGTAAACGCCCGAGCATAATGCCGGTTTAACCGGGTCAGCGGCAGGCGTGCAAGCTCTGCCAGCTTATCCCTGACTGATACAGGCAAAGCGGCGGCTGCTTTGCCTTCCTGCGGCTCAAACAGTGCAAGCAAATTTCGAATATCGCGTCCTACACGCGCATCCTTATACCGTCCGGATACCATATCGCGCAGACCGGCATACAGCAATCGGTTTTCCCGGACCCAGTGGGTCGGTTCGTCATATTCGCAGACAAACCGATATTCCTGCTTCATCCAGCGGCGCAGCGTAGCTGTGGTTTGCAACTGGCCCCGCACCTCTTCAAGCGCTTCGGTATGTGCCTGGTATCCGGTACGCAATCCCGTCCGGCAAAGCGAGCGACATTCTTTCACAAAAAACTTTACCAACCACTCCGGATCACCGACCATTTCTGCAAGCGTAGTGACAGGGGGATAAAACCGCAGCGAGGAAATATCATATGCCCAGACAAGCCAATCCCATACGGTTTCGATCGGCAGCTTGGGCAGGATGAGGAAAACGGCATCCGGAAGCTCAATACGCCCCACGTAAGAAAAAGCCGTTATCTCCCATGCGTTACCGGGTATAGCACGAAGCGAAAGAACATGTCCAAACTCTCTTTGCAATATTTCGGCGCTTTTCACAGAAAGCCGGACACCGTTTATCGTCCCATACTCTTTCATTTTATATAGCGGTTTCTCATTCACCATTCGTATTCTCCCCTTCGTCCAGCAGTGCATCCAACTCGAATTCCTGCAAACGCTCCGGCTCAAAGGCGAAATACTCTTCCAGATACGGTAAAATCTCATACTTCCAGATGCGGCGAAGTTTCTGTGGGGTCAACCCGCGGTTTATGAAATAGCTATGGCCAAGAAAAAAATCCGGATTACCAATTTTCTCATTAACCCGGTGGACAAGTTCGGCCACCCACATCATCCTCGGATGATGTTCCGCCAGATACGTACGCAGCACTCGCTCCGTTTCGCGCGGCGATATGGACACGGACGGAAATCGCCTTCGCAGGGCAAAGTCAAGCTGCGAGAGCGATCGGTCGGTCGTGTTCATCGTTCCGATAAGATAGAGGTTGTCCGGGACGATCATTTTGTTTTTCGAGTACGGAAGCGAAATGGCAGAGTTACGGTATTCAAGCGCATACAGCAGCTCCCCGAATACTTTCGCCGTATTGGCGCGATTGATCTCATCAATAATAAGCACGTAGGCACAATCGCGATTCTCCTGCTTAAGCGCCTCGCTGCACAGATTCAGAAAAATACCCGGCTGAACCATAACATTCATATGCGCCGTACCGTTCTCCGCTTCAATAACCTCCGGGCGCACGCCTTCAATAAACTCTTCGTATGTGTAGGAAGGATGGAACTGTACCAGGCAAATCCTTCGCTCGCTTTGCGTTACGATTTTCGCAAGACGCTGCGCGGTGTATGTTTTGCCGGTGCCAGGCGGTCCGTATATAATCATCTGTTTCTTCTCATGCAGCACATCCAGCCATTCCTCCAGCACGTCTCGCTCCAGATGCGTATCCTTTACTGCATCATCAAGCGTATACAAAGGCCATTCGTCTCCTTTACGCGCCAGATAATCAGCAAACTTCGCAAGAAACGTTCTTTCGTCTTCGGCTTCAATCGTGTGCAGCTTACGTAGAAACCCTTCTTCGTTTTCTTCATAAATCGTGCAGATGTATTCAGCAGGCGTGTCCCAGATGAACACATACGCCAGCATTGCGTCCCCTTCCGTCCCGGCAAACCGCCAGACAATTTTGTTCCGGTGCTCTTCCGGCAACTCGAAATGTGCGGCATCCACCTCTTCTGCCCGGGACACAATAAAATTATACTCGCGAAGTAAATACGCAAGGCGCTGTGCCGATCGGAATTCCTCCAGATTTCCTGCTCGATCGGCAGCCTTTTCCGGTTCGGCTATACGGCGCGAAACATAAAACAGAAAGTGCTGCACATCCGCAAGACTCCATGTCATTCCACTTAGGCCTGCCATTTCATCGCGCAGCATCCGGATACACCGGGCGAAACGCTGGTAAGCAGCACTGTCAAACGGTTTGTCTTTGCCGTCGGAGTCGTATCCGAAGTACGCCAGCGCATCACGGTCAGCTTTGTAAAAAATCGGATAGCGCTTCAGATCCTGCAATCCCCAGAAAAAACTGAGAAAGAATGGCGCAAATTTGATATTCGCAAGCTTAGGCGGGGCGTATCCTTTCTCCATGGCGGCTTTTTGCGTGCGATAGACGGTCTCTACGAAAGCGGAAAGCCGATCTACCGTCCACTCATAGTCGCCCTCTTCATGCGACGGAATCGCGGTTGCCTGAAGAAATGCTGCCGTCAGCTCTTCCACCATGTCGGCATATTCGGCCTGATTATAAATTTGATTGAAAAACATCTGACCGGAAAATCCGCTAAATCCCCAGATGTTGATTTTCTTGCCGCCGATTATATGCTTGCTTTTCGTCTTGTGATCGAGCGTTTTTTTGAATTGGAGAAGCGTCATATCTCCCTGACGCAGCCGGTCCAGCTCGTTGAAGTGTGCAAGAAAGGCCGCTTTCTTCTCTTCAATTTCGCGCGCCTGTCTGACGGCTTCATCATCCGCCAAATATGTCCGTATCCATTCGGTTATCTGCTGTGGCACTGCCACATTCCTCCTTCATTCTTCGCTCTGGATTCAGCCCGTGTTAACCTGAACATATAAAAGGTTCTCTTATACTTTTATCTGAACGTGCTGCAAAACCAGTATAACTTGACTCTTGCAAAAAATGTCGAAAAAAAAGAAATTTTAAGTTATATAGCAGAAAATGACGAGCGGATTTTATTTAAACCCTACTCTTGGTAAGTAAGAAGTAGAGGGTACAAAACAAACGGCACTTGGTTTCGGCGTAGACATTTTCGGCGTATTGTGTTGCCCCTCGCACTCATTACCGCTCTGTTCCTGCTTTAATTTTATCCTCTTAGTCATTACCGCCTGTGTGTGACAACTAGTCGTAAAAGCCGGGTAGTGAATCACCCGGCTGTGTTCTGGTATAGGAAAGTATATTTGCTTTATCATGATAAAGCAAATATACTTTCTTCCATTTGTAAACGAGGAAAAACTCGCGGGGCGTGTGCCCCTCTTAGCTATGCAAACTTCCCGTCAGCCAGGGGCGATGACGATAGGGACCGACCGGGATTTGGATGAGGCTGGTTTTTCCCTGCGCATCCATCTTGTAAATCTCATCACACGAGTTTGCATCAAATCCAAGGAGGGGGTGCCCTCCCATCCCGATGGCGGACGCCGCCAACAGTAATCGCTGCACGAGCATACCCGCTTCCATCTGTTGGATGCGATATCCTCTGTACCCCAGTGCTGTTTTGAGGTGATCTTTGTCCCCTGCCACATGCAGGCAGAGCGGTACTTGGAACAGATTTACATTGTCCGCAGACATTGCGTGCTGCAGCCAAAGCCGATGATCTCCGGGACGTACCCGCCGTAACGTATGAGAAGCGCTATCATAGTGGTAAGCACCATCCGGAATGCCTTTAACGTTATACAAACAACCATACAGCGAAACACGGGACTTAAGTCTCCCATGTGCTCCATCCAAATCATTTCGATACGGGAAGAAAGCCATCGCCTCCTGCAACAGAGTAGCCAGTTGCGGCTGGCTTACCTTACCCAAAACAAAATCCATGTTCGGTGAATATCGCCCCCGGCAGATCGACGCCAGATCATATGACAGCCGCTTCACGCGGGGCAGAGCCACCACCTGGCCCCCACAGCTAACGCTCTTCTCCTCCTCATTCTGCTGAAACGATCGCAGTGATTCCAGCAGGGACGCTTCGTTCATCTTGATCAGCATCGGGCACTCTATGATTCTCCGTGACCGGATGTAGTGATCATGCCGAACCGCTGTCAACTCTCGGCACAATTCGGTAGCAAAGACAGTCCCATCTACGTCATTCCCGTTAGCAAACCAAGCAATTGCAGGCTCCACCGACAGCGGAATAACCGCATATACGCTCTCCTCCTGTTCGGATAGCCCAAGCAGATGGTTGATGGCCCGATCAAGAAATTGGAAATACACCCCCGATGCGAAGCCAAACCGCTTCGCCACCTCCAGCAACTGCCCGATCAGCACGCCAGCATCCAGTCCTTGCAGACGATAGGCAAAGTTATTGTATTTAAAGAAATTTTTCCAAAACATCGTCGACACAAAAACAGTGCCAAAACAAGCAGACACATCACAGCGATTGCCAAGGGCCCTGGCCAGATATGAATCGAAATCGCCTTCTCGTAACAACACCAAGCGGTGGTGCGCCACATCATAATGGTACACTCCGGCAGGCACATCCTCCATCTTCAGATACACGTATACTTCGTTTGGATACAACGCTCCACCGGAGGGAACAAACCGCCGGTACGACTGCATTAGGCTCACCGTTTGTTCCGTGTAATCCAGGGCAAAAGCCGCCTGGCAGAATTGAGTAAGCCCGAATACGTACCAGAGAAAATGACCGATTTCACTAAGGTCGGGCTTCGCGGACGCTTCCCGTCCTTCGAGCGTCAGCGGTACTTCCGGGGAAAACGGAACCACAGGCAAGCCACGGTAGAGCTTATATGCAAGCGGTGCGTCTTCCCAATCCACCTCCCAGCCCGGCGGCCTTGCCTTATCAATGTCAAAATGCAAATTGTGCAGAAATGCCTCCAGACTCATTCTTCTCCCTCCTCGTCACGGCTTATGGAAACGGATGCGGATGTGGATTAAGCTGTTCAAGCGTCAGCGGTTGCTTCGCATACCCGAGTTCCACCGGTACCCTGAGCACCCTCTCCAGCCCTGTCACGCGGGTAAGATGATATCCGAATGTCATCGGCAGCATCCCTGGAATCAGCACTTTTACGCAATACAGTCCGTTTCGTATGGTTTCTGGTGTCGTCTGGTCCACCACAATCACATCGAGTTTCAATCGACGGAACACCTGAAGAATGTCCTGCAGATCATCGGTTAGGTCTGCATGCCCCGCCTTCCACTTGAATTCCTCATTAAACGTTCGCAACGGACGATTTTCATCCAGCAAAAATTGCAGACGCTCCTGCGCTTGCGGCAAACTGTACAGCATGGAATGGTCCTCCATCTCCTGTACCAGGGACGGATCGTGGAGCATTCGCATACACTCTTCCTGGCTCGCCTCAAATTTCTCATCAAGCGTCAGCATCATGGCGGCCAGCTCGTGAATCGCGCTTTTCACCGCCCGTACCGGATCGAGATGAGCTCCGGCCGCACAGATGAGATTCACTCCCTTTTGTTTCCTATTTTTCGCCAACGCCCAGACGCTTGGAATCCCGTGCTCCATCGTCGAGTTAAATAAATACACATCATATCCCGCCACCGCCCGCACACGGTCGATCATCAACCGCAATTCTTGGTCGTTAACGGAATAAGGGTCAAGGCGCGAGAGAGGCAGCTGCGCGTACCAAGTCATCAGGAACGAATCGCGCTCCACCACTTCCATGATGCCGTAAAAAATAGCTTCCTCTAAACTTCCGCCTAATGCGCATCCATTGGAAGTTTCATAGACAAAGCCATCCCCGCAGCCCAAGCTGTAATAAGCGAGCAACTCCGGAACGAGAATCGGACGCTCTTGCAAAAACGAATAACCCCATACCCAATTGATTGGGCGATCAGGATCAAACGGTTTGAACGGAAAACCAGGCCGCGCATACTGTTCCTTCGCATGTACTCCTACCTTGACAGGATTGAGCGCCTGATCCGCCAGATTGCGAAAACTGTCATGGATCACCGTTCGTTTACCACGGGGTGCCAGACCGCAGTACCGCTCCAGGCCCTCCAAAATGGCAGTCAGCTCGCTTACCGCATAGCAATGAGTCCGGCCTGCTGCCCCCTCGTTCCCCGTGAACAATGGAAGATTTACACTTACATCGGCAAACGGCGCCACGAGGTCATACATTTTACTATTCAAAAAGCCAGTCCGGTGATCCAGATAGTCTTTGACCAGCACTTTATTCAGGTCATCCATTGAACGGCAGCGGTAACTGTCGGTGCTGATCTTAGGAGTTGGTTTCAGTGAAATCCGGGCCGCGAGCGACGAATCATCAGGTAATCGGCCACAAACCGGACACAACGGGTCAGGCAAAAAGAAGTGACATGAGTTCTTCAGCGTTTTCAGGTTGATCAAAAACACCCGTCCTTCCAAGCGGGCCTGGCTGCCCTGCAGCACCCTCTGTGCCTCGGCCCCGAGCAGGTGAGCTACCTGCAAAAGTCCCGTGCGCGATGCCCACGCGTCACATGGCACTCCCCCGTGCACCGCCAGCCTCTGCTGCAGCTCCCACATCTCCTTGCGGTCGTGTCCTGCCATGAGGCGTCGCATGTCGGCACACCGGGAACACCCTGGCGTACCCGGGCGAACCAGCGGTCCGACTACGCCCTCGCCAAATGAAACGAAGCCCCGCAGCCAAGGGATGCCGGTTAGCCTCAGCAGCTCTTCCGCCTGTTGATGAACGAAAGGGTGCCAGGCATCGTGCAACACCAGAGCCAAATCCGCTGCTTCGGGTGCTCCTGCCTCGAAATTCGTCTGACGAACGACCCGGTATTGGGCGGACAGTTCTCCGTATACGTGTTCCGCCAGCAGCCCTTCCCCGATAATTGCCACAACAGCGCTCACCGGGATTCCCCCTCTCGCAATAAAACACCGAATACCCCCGCCGGGCCCTCTTTCAAAAACGGTTCCAGCGCCAGATCGAAGACCAAAAGCTGCATGCCGTTTCGTTTCAAAACCTGCAGGGCGAACTGCAAAACCTCCGATTGTGCCGTCTCTTCACACGCAGGGATCACGAGGCTTAGCGGCACCTTTTCTTCCAAAAATACGGACGAAACCTCTAACGCCTGCGTCGTGGGACAAGCCGCCTGGTTTTGTGCCTTCATAAGCGCCTGCTGCAACGCCTTCCGCAACGCCATTGTTATATTCAAACCAACACTGCCATACCAGCGGCCGCTCGTACCGACCCATACCACAGGGAAACCGGACACTTCCCTCCCCAAACCGATCACAGGTGCTCCCTGCATCGCAGTCAGTGCCCGCAAATAAAACCGGCAACGTTCATCTTCTACTGCATCCAGCTGCACCTGAAAGACAGGGGACCTCTGATCTACCTGCTGCTTGCCCAGCTCCTCGGTTAAACATCTTTGCAACCCGCGACAGACGCCTTCCGCAACCGTTTCCCCCGCTCCAATACCGATAAATTCTTCCGATTCTCCCGTACTCCCCTCTACTTCCTGATGTGAGAGAAGAGCCTTAACGGGCAAATCAGCCATTCGCGACACATACGCTTCAATCCCGGAAAGCCCCGCCTCCCGCCGCGCTTCCTCATGCGTCAGATCTGCACAAATAATGTCTGGCAACAGCTCAGCCGGTCCATCCGACAGCGGATCAACTGCCTGCACACGGCACTGGGCCAACGGAAGCTGCTTTAGGTCCCCTTCCTCCCAAATATGAAAAATCCCTGATGTCGCCGATGTCAACTGACTGAAGTAAGGAAGTAATCCACCCGGTTCCCTTCTGCTTGAGCTCTGTCCGAGCAGCAGATCCATATCTTGAACCCTTTCGGCTGCCGTACGTCCGGCCAACAGCGGATGGGGCATGAACGAATGCCAGTTTCCTTCCAACGTCTCCAGATCAAGCAGGAAGAATTGATTCTCTTGTTCCGCTTCAGTCACTCCCGTCATCTTTTTTAACAATTCAAACACGATCACATTCGCCAACATCGCTCCTGCTGTGGAAGAGAAGGGATACAACCGCTGATCCCTGCAAAGCGCGGATTGGTGTACGCGGCGCCACGCCGACTCCCAACACCCTTTAGAGTCTGGATGCACCAGCGGGCCCGCCATACCTACCTGCTGCAGACATATGGCGGGGAGGAACACCTTCTTCTCCTCCCTGCAAATCGCATGAAGAACCCGCAGTTCCTCTACATTGCCCTCCTGCGATACATACAAAATCGAATCAAACGGCTGCACTGCCTCCCCCCAGGAACTCATCCCCCGTTTCTGCAGAGTGACCTCCTCTACCGCCACCTCGGGGTCCGTTTTGCGGGCATGTGCCGCCAGTTCCGCCAATCGCAGCCGATTGGTCGGCATCGAGTCCGTAACCAGCACATGGAGCTTGGGTAATCCGGATTCGATCAACGCATAAACCAGCGAGACAAAAAAAGGACCAGAGCCGACCGCCAGCACTTTGGCCTGACGATA
This sequence comes from Aneurinibacillus sp. UBA3580, assembly GCF_002375825.1. NCBI lineage: Bacteria > Bacillati > Bacillota > Bacilli > Caryophanales > Paenibacillaceae > Aneurinibacillus > Aneurinibacillus sp. UBA3580. The sequence goes on along the minus strand of NZ_DFMZ01000010.1, from coordinate 7,075 downwards.
GGCCTGAAAACGGTATGCACCGGAATCACCAAAACTGTCTAAAAATTCAATTTGAGAAGCATACTTTTTGAGAACCTCATCCGCCAATTGATGCGGACGGTCTTGGCTCACATCTCGAACAAATCCATTTTTGTACAGAATTTCTGCGATTTCATATACCCGGTTCCTGTATGGATCAGGCAATCCGTCTGTCAAATTCTCCAACGTGTGCTCCCCGTTGAACATCGGCATCAGTTTTTCAATCCACTGATGGATCATACTGCCTTTCATACGGAACGAGCTTACGTTGTTCCGAAAATACACACCGCCGCCTGGATCAGGGAGAAAAAACGTGTCCCTTTTCACTTTCAGACGCGTAGAAGATAGCAAATTTGCCATGCCACTCCTCCTTACCATGAGCTGTTCTCAAATCTGCAACATTCCTTTCACCGTCATCTTATGTACTGCTATTTGTCCCTTATGTCTACTCTTGTAGAGAAGAGCCCCTGCAACCATTCATGCAGAGACCCCTCTCCTCAGGCAACCCCTGTTTCTGTTAGGAAACCAGCAACAGGGGCCTCAACGTCCGCCGCCACAACGGCCACCACCACAACGTCCGCCGCCACAACGAGCACAATGAAAGCAATTAAAACAACGGGCGCAATTGAAGCAATGAAAGCAATTAAAACAACGGGCGCAATTGAAACAATTAAAGCAGCGGGCGCAATTGAAGCAATTAAAAAATTGTCGGGATTGATCAACGTAGGGCTGGCCTTGATTGTCATAATAAACCAATTGGCCCGCCCCAAAATCAGCAACATTCAACTCTTGAAGTTCATCTTTGAAATTATCCATTTTTTACAGCCTCCGTTTATTAAATGAATAAATTGTGCCGGCAGCGTAACCAGCAACTCGAAGAGAGGACAGAACAAAGATAATCAGGAAAACAGCTGCGTAATGGGTAAATTCACCAAATGCTTCGAATCCTCCCCTCGACAAAATATGAACTATGATGGGCTATTGTTACTGATTCAACTATCTATTTTTATGATGCGAAAAAAAAAGAACGGCCTACTAAAAAGCAAGCCGCTCTCTACATCACTTATTGATATGAACTTTTTTGCAATCAACCGTGCAGCTATTCTTTCAGAACAAACCGCGTCCGGCTGTAGCCTTCCTTCGTCTTCTGCACATCAAGCGTGGCCGGCATCGCATTCTTCAATTCCTGCACATGCGAAATCACACCGATCATCCGCCCCGAACTCTGCAGTTCAATCAATGTATCGATCGCTTTCTGCAGCGATTCATCATCCAACGAGCCGAATCCTTCATCGATAAACATCGTTTCAATCGAAATTCCGCCCTGATACGCCTGGATTACGTCGGCCATTCCAAGCGCGAGGCAAAGTGAGGCATTAAATTTCTCCCCACCGGAAAGTGTCTTGACGTCTCGCGTCAGGCCCGTATAGCCATCATATACATCCAGGCCAAGCCCGCTCTGACGACCCCGCTTCTCGAGGCGGTCGCTGCGCCGAAGCTGAAACTGTCCGTTCGACAGCCTGTATAGGCGCTGATTGGCCATGTGGATAATTTTTTCCAGAAATTCAATCTGCAGATACCGCTCGAACGAGATTTTATACCGGTTCTCTCCTCGGACAATGTTGTACAGGTCGACAACGCGGGCCCGTTCCTGATCCAGTTCCTTGAACTTCTGCCCGGCTTCCGCGATACGCGCCTGCAGCTCACGCGCTTTCTCCCGGCAAATCACAGCGGCATCATACTCCTTGCGGGCCTGCTTGCACGCTGCGTCCAACCGCTCGACTTCGGCAAGCAGCGACTCCAGGTCGGCCCGCTCCTTACCAGCAAGCTCTTTTTCTAAATCAGCCATCTGCGCCTGCACCGCCGTGCGTTCGGAAGCGAAACGCTCCAGCTCCTCTTTCATCTTCCTGCGTTCAGGTTCAGGCCGTTTTGCCGCCTGATAGGCCGTCTCGTCCGGGAATCCGGCTTCGCTGAGCGCCTGGATAAAGCGCTGTTCCGCTTGCGCCACTCGCTGTATAGCTTCCGTTACCTGACGCTTGGCATGCTCTGCACCGCTGGCCGCCTGAATGACAGATTCGGATGCCTGTCGGAAGCGATCCTGTGCTTGCTTCCAACGTGTCGCAAGCATATCCTGCCGCTGTACCGCTTCTTTCAACGCTGCCTGTACGCGGTCAAGCGAGCGCAGCGTATCGGGAATTTTCTGCAGGTCGTCTTCATACCGCACTTTTTCTTTTTCATACTCGACGCTCGCCGCCGTCCATTCTTTTGAAAGCCGCTCTTTCGCTTCTGCCTGTTGCTCTACCTGACGTTCAATTGTTTCATATGTTTCTTTTTTGGCTGCAAGCGCCTGCTCGTCTTTCTCCAGCTCTTCCACTTCTTTTTTTAGCGCTTTTCCCTCTTGGATAAACGTCGAATATCGCTCGATCGCATGGTCCGGTGAAAAGCCGTGCTCTTTAATCTCCTGCGCCAGTTTCGCAAGCGCACTTCGTTCCGCCTGCAGACGCGCCTCCGCTTTGCGGAAATGTGCTTCCGCCTCTTCTTTCTCCCGCTTTTTCGCCTGCACATACTCTTTGGTCAATCCGTCGTCCTGTGCATCAGCTTTATGCGGATGCTCCGTGCTACCGCAGACCGGGCAGGGGGCGCCGTCATACAGGTGCTTGGCAAGCATCGCCGCCTGTCCTTCCATCCAGTGGCGCTCCACGGCTTCGAACTCCGTACGAATCTTTTCATAGACAGCCCGTCTGGCTGCTTCACCGCGCTCCGTTTCCCGGATTTCCTGCGCCGCTTTTACATAATTCCTGAGTGCGTTGCCCTGTATCCGCATATCTGCCAGCAGCGTCCGCTTCGCGTTGATCGGCTTTACCCGCTCCTCTATTCGCTTAATCTCTCCGGCAAGCGTCGCCTTCCTCTCTTTGGTGGTCTGCAAAGTACGTTCCATATCTGCAAGCTGTTTCTGTAGCTTCTCTACCTGCTTCCTGCGCATCGCAAGCTCTTTTTCCCGATGGCTGAGCGCCTCCACCAGCGGAAGCAAGTCCCGTAAGCGGTCGGTTTCACGGGCGCACGCCTGTCGTTCCCCCTCTCTTGCTTCTTCCGCACGATACGTCTGCTCGGCCTGCTCCAGTATCCCTCTCGCTTCTCGTTCGGCCCGCTCGGCCCAAGCAAGCTCCCGTCGCTTCGCTTCTGCTTCGCTGCGGGCGTCCGCCCGATGTTCTTCGTGCAGTTCGAGCCGGGCAGCCTGTTCGGCAAGCGTCAGTGTCTTCTTCTGCTGCTCCATTATAACAACGTTTTTCTCCAGCTCTTCTGCCCGTGCGCGCTTTTGCTCAAGCTCGCTAAACCGTTCATTAACAGCCCGCGCCCGGTGGTATATGTCGTTTTGTGTACGGTATGCCTCCTCTAACTGCATCTGGTTTGCCTTATGAATGGCCGCCTGCGTATCATGATGGGCGTACTCTTCATCCAGCCCTTTTATAATCTGGTCTGGATTGCGGTACTCCTGTTTGAGCACTTCAAATAACGGCGATCCCTCCCGCTCCGGCAGTACGGCCGGAATTTGGCTTATGTATTTCTCCAGCTCCCGCTCCCCGGTGCGGCACTTCTCCTCCGCTTCCCGGCGGCGGCGGTTCAGCGCATCGACGACCGCCTGGTAGGCTTCGGTTTTGAAGATGCGGCGCAGAATCTCTTCTTTGTTTTCCGTGTCCGACGTCAGCAGCTTGCGAAACTCTCCCTGGGGCAGCATGACAATCTGGCTGAATTGCTGTTTGGTCAGACCCAGCAGGCTTTCGAGTTTCGCATTGATATCATGGACCGTAAACCGATCCACACAGGGAACCTCGCTGTCCCCGTTTACTTCATACAGTTCAACCTGTGCACCGGTCGCCGTTTTATTACCTGCCTTTACGTGTCCTAACTGACGGAATACCCGAAACCTGCGGCCGCGCAGTTCAAACAGCAATTCTACCGATGTATGGACCTCATCGTCAGCGAAATGGCTGCGCAGAAATTTCGTATCGTTCCTTTCCTCTCCGCTCGCCTCTCCATACAGAGCGAAACAAATGGCATCAAAGATTGTCGTTTTCCCGGCTCCGGTCGGCCCGGAGATGACAAACAGCCGATGGTCACCAAGCTCCGTGAAATCAATCGTTTCCTTGTGCTTGTACGGCCCAAAGGCGGTCATCGTTACCCGAATCGGCCTCATACGCGCTCCCCTTCCTTTGCGAACACTTCTTCGAGCACACTCCGGAAGATTCGCTCTTTCTCCTCCGTCAACCCGCTTCCTTTGACTTCCTTGTAGAACGCCCGGAACAATGCCAGATCATTTTTTTCTGTCTGTTCTGTCCGCTCGGCCGTCAACTCTTCCACTTGGGCAAGCATCAGATTCTGAGTTACGTGCATGGCGTTCGGATACACGGAGCGTACCCTCTCCATTGCAGACAGCACCGGATTTTCATCCAGCAGTTGGACAAAGACGTAGTCATCGCTTCGCTCGTGCGACTCCAACTCATCGATCGTTGCACGCACGGTCCGCATGTCCCGCCGTGGCACAAACGGTCTTTTCTCTACCTTGATTCTTCCCTGTCCATCCATGTGTACCACATAATAACCTTTATTGTGATGCTCTTCGGAAATCGAGTATTTAAGCGGCGATCCGGCATAGCGAATCTTTTCGCTGCCGACATGGTGCGCCTGATGCAGATGACCAAGCGCCGTATAATGGAACGGCTCGAAATGGCGGGCATGCACATATTCCGCACCGCCAATGGAGAGCGGACGCTCTGCATCACTTGCATTCTCGATATCTTCCTTCTCGCCGGACGGTGTCACAAAGGCGTGACCGACCAGTATATGCCGGGCGTTCGGGTCCATTGCCTGCACAATACGTGCTGTAATAGCTCTTGCTGCATCATCGTGCGTCCGAATGGTGTCGTCGCCCAGTACGTTCCGCACCCGTCCCGGATCGGCATAGGGAACCAGATGAATATGTATCGGGCCATACTCATCATGCAGCACCACCGGAGTTACATCGCCGCTGAACCGTCCGCGAATGTGCAACCCCTGATCGCGCATAATGCTGCTGCCAAATTCAATTCGGTCCGGACTGTCATGGTTGCCCGCCACGGCCAGCACAGGCGTCTTCAATTCAACCACAAGCTCATGCAGCGTACGGTTCAGCAGATCGACCGCCTCGGTGGGCGGTACGGCGCGATCGTATAAATCTCCGGCGATGATAACGGCATCAGGCTTTTCCTCCCGCACAGCCTCGATAAATGTGCGCAGAATGAATTCCTGGTCTTCTGTCATATATACGGATTGAATGATTTTTCCTAAATGCCAATCGGCAGTATGAAAAAATTTCATTTCCACTTCCCCCAGGTTGATTCTCTATTTTTCTCTATTCTATCAAAAATTACTATCGGAGGCAGAAGGTTTCAGATTGATTGTGGCCTTCTTTTTATCATGTAATTGCGCTATATAATAGAAAGGAGAAAAACAAAAAGAAGGAGAGAGCTTAATGGGGTTTAAACTCGAACGCATTCACGATAAAGTCGAATTCTTTGAAGCACACGACTTAAAAACGCTGGAGAAAAAAATCGATGAACAGATCGAAAACAACAAAGTATTGATGCTTGAAGTACATTCAGTCACACACCATGTTGCTTTCCAGCCAGACTCAGGCCGGCCACTGTATACGGCAGTCGTTCATTTTAAAGCCAAACCATAGCAGACAAAAACGTCCGGACAGGTTGTTCACCTGTTACCGGACGCTTCTCTCTATTAGCCGACCAATTCCAGTCTTCTTTCTTCTGTTTTGTTCTCGGTCTCTTCTCTCTCTGCTAGCGCGTAAGCGGGGAACGACGGGTAGCCGAACTCCTCGATATCCGTGCAACTCTGACAGACATGCATCCCTTCCGTGCGTTCACCGCAGATTGCGCAATACTCTTTCATTTCTTATAAACCTCCTCAAGGTTGGTACTTCCGCTTCTTCCATGTCTATTGTAGTACGACTACCTTAAGGAAATGTTGGTATTTTTTTACGTTTCGTTAAACATTTGATGAAGATTATGTGAGCATTGGCAGAATTGTCTATTTATATGAATAATGAATGTTGACCCTTCTTTCCACTCAAATATATGTACCTACATGAGCTTATTTTTAATTTCCAGTTGCCGTGCGAAGCAATAGCGAATGATTTTTTCTCTGTGCACTTCCGCAATATCTTCATATACAATGGCCACTGTCTGCGTCCCATTACCATTTATTACCGGATGCCGGACGATTCTCACCTTCAATGGAATACAGAGTTCTTGCTTGCCCTGTTTATTTCCTGCGTTCATCTCCGGCAGATATAATCGGCATTCAAATCTTCTTTCCTCTGGCCATTTAATGTTAGCGTTGCAAATAAACTTGGCACCTCCGGCACTAATATCAACCGTAAGACCTGAATACATCCTATCCTCCTCTCCTTCTTTCCATAAACACTCTATTTTTACTTTTGCCGGTACGCGAACATAATCTCTGCGTTGGATTTTCCGAATATTATCTAACGCCGGTTTAATAAGCACAAGCATCGGGATATTTTCACGCTGTCTACGTACAACAACGGTCATAAATTCATATTGTGCACCATTCGAATGACTGTAGGTTACGTATAACGTCGAGCCTTCCATTAGAAGCGAGGTACGCCCGCTTTGTTCATCTATCGGATAGGTTATCATTATGAACTCTTCGGTTATATCCGCCACCACTGCTTTATACTTTTTCTCTTCGTTTCTTTCATTATAAGAAACAAGCTGTACGGTCTGGTTCACTAAAGGGAACATAGTATCCCCTCCCTCTGTCTTTTTTGCGGCACATCGAACTTTTTTAAAAAGAAAAATCCGCATTTGTATCTACAATTGTAATTCTTATTAGCCATTTATTTGTTTTCAATGGTATATTAACAATACGTTTAACTAAGAAAATATTACTATATCATTCTATATCATTCCATGATTTTCATATAATTTTTCTGTGAAAATCGTGAGAAAAGAAGGAGAGAAAGAGGAAATGAGATCCGGGG
>NZ_DFMZ01000011.1:33130-33697 GCF_002375825.1 Aneurinibacillus sp. UBA3580 | reverse complement strand
CGGCATTCATGATTATCCCTAATCCTCCTTTCAAGTCCTAAAAAACAATCGCGAGACGGGCGCTGGCCACTTTATCGCGCGGAATGACAGCAGTCGTTCTCGCTTCTTTAATCTCCAAATTTTGTCCGTCATAAGAAACGAGTTCGCCTTCAAACACTTTAGCGCCGTTAATCGGCTCATATGTCGTCACGTGTACGTGCTTGCCGACGGCGCGCTCGAAATCTCGCTCTTTTTTCAACGGACGTTCGGCGCCAGGCGAAGATACTTCGAGAAAGTATGCGCCCGGAATCGGATCGATCTCGTCCAGCTTCTTGCTCAGCTTCTCACTGACACGTCCGCAATCTTCAATATCTACGCCGTCTTCTTTATCGATATACACGCGAAGGAACCAGTTGCTTCCTTCTTTCTTGTATTCGATTTCGACGAGCTCCAAATTTTCTTCTTCCAGAATCGGTGCGACCAGTTCTTCGGTCACGGCGATTACATGTTGATTCAAGAACATAGACCCCCTAAGCAAAGTTCAATAGAATCGGCAAGCAAATAAGACGCTTATTTGGCTAAAAGGAA
>NZ_DFMZ01000011.1:18071-33014 GCF_002375825.1 Aneurinibacillus sp. UBA3580 | reverse complement strand
AAGAGTGGGTTTCCCCACTCTTTGCGTCATAGCATTACGTATACTTAGTATTACCAAAAAGTATTATAGCATAATCACGAAACCGAGGCAACAACGGCCAAGACTGGAATGAACCCGGTAAATCGGATGTAAGAATCTTCCTTGCTATCCTTTATCTCTCCTGACTCTAAAACAGCGATAGCTGGTTCGTCTCGGGCAGGCTGCTCAGACACCCCTGCTGCTGGAGAAGCTCGATTACGGAACGGGAACAGCGCGCACGCTGCTGCAGGTCTTCGACGGACAGGAATTCCCCTGCCTCACGCGCTTTGACAATGTTGAGCGCGGCGCTCGTACCGACCCCTGCCATTGCATTGAACGGAGGAATAAGGCTGTTCCCGTCGATAACGAACTGTGTAGCATCAGAGCGGTAAAGATCGACATTTTGGAATCGGAAGCCCCGTTCGCACATTTCAAGACACATCTCAAGCACCGTAAGCAGCGCTTTTTCTTTCGGCTGCGCGTCGTTGCCTTTCTCTACAATTTCTTTAATCCGGGCGCGAATCGCGCTCGCTCCCTGTACCGCAAGCTCCACATCGAAGTCGTCCGCCCGCACCGTAAAGTAGGTAGCATAGAAATGGATCGGATAATACACCTTAAAGTACGCAATCCGTACGGCCATCAATACGTAGGCTGTAGCGTGCGCCTTCGGGAACATATACTTAATTTGCTTACACGACCAGATATACCAATCCGGTACGTTGTTTTTCTTCATTTCCTCTTCCATTTCGGGCGTGAGGCCTTTTCCTTTCCGCACCGACTCCATAATCTTAAATGCAAAAGACGGTTCAAGCCCTTTGTGCATCAGATAGACCATGATGTCATCGCGGCAACCAATTACGTCTTTTAACTCGCATGTGCCGTTGCGCACGAGTTCCTGCGCATTGTTCAACCACACGTCCGTACCGTGTGAAAGCCCGGAAATCTGAACCAGCTCGGCAAAAGTGGACGGACGGGTATCCTCAAGCATCTGACGAACGAATTTTGTACCAAACTCCGGTACGCCAAGCGTTCCAACATTACTGTCAATCTGTTCCGGCGTTACACCCAGCACCTCTGTACCGCTAAAAATCTTCATGACTTCCGGGTCGCCAACCGGGATCTTCTTCGGATCGATCCCGGTCAAATCCTGCAGCATCCGAATGACCGTCGGATCGTCGTGCCCCAGGATATCAAGCTTCAGCAAATTGTCATGAATGGAATGGAAATCATAATGAGTCGTGCGCCATTCCGCTTCCTTATCGTCCGCGGGATACTGAATGGGGCAGAAATCATAAATTTCCATATAATCAGGCACAACGATAATGCCACCCGGATGCTGCCCCGTCGTTCGCTTAACGCCTGAACATCCGGCGGCGAGGCGGCTCATTTCCGCACTGCGCCAAACTTTTCCTTTTTCTTCGGCGTACTTGCGAACGAAACCATAAGCCGTTTTCTCTGCCACCGTACCGATGGTACCGGCACGGTAAACATAATCTTCTCCGAACAGCACTTTCGTATAGTTATGTGCGTGCGGCTGGTACTCCCCGGAGAAGTTCAGATCGATGTCGGGAACCTTGTCCCCTTTGAAGCCAAGGAATGTTTCGAAGGGGATATCATGCCCATCGCCCGTCATCGGAATGTTGCAGGTCGGACAGTCTTTCGGAGGCAGGTCGAATCCGGACCCGTATTCCCCTTTCGTAAACCATTCACTGTGTTTGCATTTTGGACAGCGGTAATGCGGCGGCAGCGGATTCACCTCAGTAATCTCTGTCATCGTGGCAACGAACGATGAACCGACCGAGCCCCGGCTCCCGACCAGATAACCGTCATCGATTGATTTCTTTACCAGCTTGTGTGAAATCAGATAAATAACCGCAAAACCGTGTGTAATGATGCTGTTTAATTCTTTCTCCAGACGCTTCTCAACAATTTCCGGAAGCGGTTCTCCATACAATTCTTTCGCTTTGTTGTAGCTCATCGAACGAATTTCTTCGTCCGCGCCTTCAATTTTCGGCGTATACAAATCTTTCGGAATAATTTCAAGCTCTTCGAACCGGTCCGCAAGCATATTCGGATTTATTACGACGACTTCTTTCGCTTTTTCCTCGCCCAAGTATTTAAACTCTTCAAGCATCTCCTCCGTCGTGCGGAAGTGGGCATCCGGCTTATATTGGTCTTTAAGCGGACTAAAGCCGGTGATGCCATGGATGAGGATTGTGCGGTAATCCTTCTCGTACGGATGCACATAATGTACGTTGCCTGTCGCAATGACCGGAATATTCAGCTTCTCACCGATTTCGACAATCTTGCGGTTGGCCTCCATCAGTGCGGCTTCGTTTGGCACAAGCTGCTTTTCAATGAGATGGCGATTAATCTCAATCGGCTGAATCTCCAGCACATCATAGAAACGGGCCACCTCTTCCGCTTCTTCTGGACTTTTATTGAGCACTGTTTCGAAGAGCTCGCCCTTTTCGCACCCGGAACTAATCAACAGGCCTTCCCGGTGTTTTTGAATCTGCGCCCGCGGAATACGCGGCGTCTTGTATAAGTACTCCGTATGGGACAGAGAAATAATTTTGTATAAGTTTTTCTTGCCGACCTCATTCAAAGCATAAATATTGCAGTGAAACGGACGCGAATTCTGCAAATCCAGACCGACATGGTTGTTCAACTCATTTAGATTGGTAATCTCCCGCTCCAGCACATCTTTTAACATATAGAAAAAGACATGGCCGGTCGCTTCTGAGTCGTCAACGGCCCGGTGGTGGTTTTCCAGGCTAACGTTAAACTTGCCCGCCAATGTATTAAGTCGGTGGTTACGCATGCCCGGATAGAGAAAACGGGCCAATTCGAGCGTATCGAGGAACGGGTTCTCCATCAGCGGCAGTCCGACCTGTTTGCAGCTTGCATGGAGAAAGCCCATATCGAACTTGGCGTTGTGCGCTACAAGTACCGCGTCGCCGACGAAGTCGACAAATTCGCGGATAACCTGTTCAAGCTCCGGCGCGTCTTTAACCATGTCGTCTGTAATATTAGTCAACTGTTGAATGTTGAGCGGAATCGGTTCATGTGGGTTGATGAACGATTCATAGCGCCCGATGATTTCACCGTTCTTCATCTTGACGCCGGCCAGCTCGATAATTGTGTTATTGACGACAGACAAACCGGTTGTCTCCACGTCAAAAATAACGTACGTATCGTCAGCCAGCAGTCGATCCTGCGGTTGATGAACGATGACGGCCGAGTCAGGCACGACGTTCGCTTCCATACCGTACAAAACTTTGATCCCGTGTTTTTTCGCAGCTGAAAATGCCTCGGGAAATGCCTGGGCAACTGCATGGTCAGTGATGGCAATCGCTTTGTGTCCCCATTCGGCCGCCTGTTTAATCAAGCGCTCAGCTGATGCGATGCCGTCCATCGCGCTCATGTTCGTATGGCAGTGGAACTCAACCCGCTTTTCTTCCGCATTGTCCATCCGGGATGCCGATGGTTTGATTTGAATTAAATCTTTCGCCATCATAACCAGTTCACGTGCGAATGTGTCTTCCTGAATCGGGCCCCGCACACGGAGCCAGATGCCGTTTTTAATTGCCGAAAGCTTCGGCACATCGTCTTTATCACGGGCAAATATCTTCACCTGCAACGAATCCGTATAATCGGTAATGTTGAACGTGCACAGCGTACGGCCGCTGCGTAGTTCGCGTATTTCCGCACCAAAGACCAGCCCTTCGATGCAGGTACGGCCCATTTCTTCTTGAATCTCGCAAATAGAAATGGACGGTTCTTTGATGTCGTATCCGATTTGCAGCACGTCCACCGCTGCTGCCGCTTCTTTGCTAGCTTCGACTTTTTCCTTTTCTTTCTGCTTCTCCAGCAACGCTTCCATCGCGCGGCTACGATCTTCCTCTTCCCGCTGCTCAACAAACTGCTGGTAGGTTTCTTCGTTTTGCGCTACATGATAGGTGACCGGAAGCGACTCCCCGCATAGCTGTTTCATTGCACGAACGATCCACTCGTCTACCTGACGCTGTTTCATTTTCTCAATGGCAAATGTATCAAGCACGCCCAATTTTATTTTATTGTCCGTAACTTCATAAGTCGCCTTTTTTAAATACGTAGATGTCGAATTGATATGCGGTGAGACCCTTTCAACAATCAACGGCCAATATTCTTTTATGAATTCCGGCATCGACACAGGGCGAACGTACCGCATGTCGCAATCGACCGCAGCGATGTTTTGAAATGCCTGTACCAGTTTGGCATAAAAAGCCTGGTATATGTTCAACGGAAGCAGTTCGGGAAGCTGCAGGAAGAAATGCCAGCGTTTCTCCTGGCGGTATACTTCCACTTTCTCAATAAGACCGCCGGAAAAATATTTTTCGACAAACTCAGGCGGAATGGCCAATTGCTGAAGCAAAAGCCCGAAGCGTTCTTGCTTCACCGCGTCGTTTTCCATACAAACAAGCACCTTCCTCCCGAAAAAAATAATGCGGAGAAGAAGGAAAAGAAAGAAGAGAACGAAAGGATGATTTCAATGAAAAAAAGGCGAACGCCTTTTTCTTCTCTGAATCCTCTTCTCTTCTTTCTTTCCTCCTGATTTCCCACTCTATTACTCTATTACCTGCCTAGCATCTATTTTTATTGCAGAGAAGCGGCCAATTCTTTAACATAAGTCAAAAGCTCGTCCACATGTACGTCTTTGCTTTCGCCCGTTTTCCGGACTTTACACTCAACAAGACCTTCGCCTGCTTTGCCGCCGACAGTAACGCGAACGGGCAGGCCAATGAGGTCTGCATCTTTGAATTTCACGCCGGCACGCTCCGGACGGTCATCAAGCAGTACTTCGTACCCTTCTTTTTGAAGCTGCTCATAGATTGAATCAGCCAGTTGTTTTTGTTCTTCGTTCTTCACATTCACTGGCACAACGTGTATCTGGTATGGCGCCAGCGACCACGGCCAGATGATTCCGTTCTCGTCATTGTTCTGCTCGACACAGGCAGCCACCGTACGCGAAATACCGATGCCGTAGCAGCCCATAATCATCGGCTGCTCTTTTCCGTTCTCGTCGAGGAACTTGGCACCCATCTTTTCGCTATAGCGCGTACCGAGTTTGAAGACGTGTCCCACTTCAATTCCTCGCGCAAATGCGATATGGCCGCCACAGCGCGGACATTCGTCTCCTTCGATAATATTGCGCAGGTCAGTATATGTTTTGACGGTAAAATCGCGACCCGGCACAACGTTTTTATAATGATAGTCTTTCTCATTTGCTCCAGCCACCGCTCCGTTCATATCTTGGATGGCGAAATCAGCATAAACTTCAATGTCTTCTGGCAAATTGAACGGACCGACAAAGCCAAGCGGAATTCCGAGCTTGTCCAACTCTTCTTCCGTTGCCATGGTCAGCACATTCGCATCCACGATATTTTTCAGTTTTACGTCATTAAGCTCGTGGTCCCCACGCACAAGCGCCACGACAAAGCGCTCATCCGCTTTAAATACAAGCGCTTTGATAAACTGGCGGGCTTCCATATCAAAATGGTTCATCAATTGTTCAATTGTTTTTACATCAAGTGTTGCCACTTTTTCCATCTCAGCCTGAGATGCGGTGCGTTTTTCTGCAGACTTATAGACGACTTCCGCTTTTTCGAGATTCGCCGCATAGTCGCAGGATGTACAATAGGCAATCGTATCTTCACCAATCTCAGACAACGCCATGAATTCGTGCGTGCCTTTACCGCCGATCGCGCCGGCATCCGCTTCGACCGCACGGAATGTCAGACCTGCCCTTGTAAAAATGCGGGTATAAGCGTCGTACATGTCCTGATAGCTTTTGTCCAGACCTTCACGGGTCGTATCAAAGCTATAGGCGTCTTTCATGATAAATTCACGTGAACGAATGACTCCAAAGCGCGGACGTACTTCATCACGGTATTTTGTTTGAATTTGATATAAATTAATCGGTAGTTTTTTGTAGGTGTTCAAGTTATCACGCACGAGACCGGTGACAACTTCTTCGTGTGTCGGCCCAAGCACGAAATCACGATTGTGGCGATCTTTCAGACGCATTAATTCGGGACCGTATGCATCCCAACGACCCGTCTCCTGCCATAGTTCCGCCGGTTGAATGGCCGGCATGGAAATCTCCTGGGCGCCGGCGCGATCCATTTCCTCCCGCACAATTTGCTGTACTTTGCGCAGAACACGGTAGCCCAACGGTAAATATGTATAAACGCCGGATACCAATTGGCGCATTAAGCCAGCCCGTACCATAAGCTGGTGACTTACAATCTCCGCTTCCGCAGGCACCTCCCGCAATGTAGGCAGAAATAGCTTGGACTGTTTCACAACACTGTACCTCCTGTATATGCTTATTATATCTATATACTTTCATGGACGGAAAAAAGAAGGAGAGAAAGAGAAAAGTAAGAAAACACAACACCTTCCTTTTCTTCTCCTTCTTTATCCTTTTTCCCGCACCACGCAAAATATCAAAGTGCTACATGTGATTTTTTAGAAAAAACGCTGAATGTCGTTCCAGGTTACGACCAGAATTAATACCATCAAGAACGCAAAGCCAAGGAAATGCACCATGCCTTCTTTCTGCGGATCAATCGGGCGACCACGCAATGCTTCAAGGCCGATAAAGACCAGACGTCCCCCGTCGAGCGCCGGCAGCGGAAGCAGGTTCATAATTCCCAGGTTCACGCTCAACGCCGCCGCCCACTGAATGAGTACAACCAGGCCGTTTTCCGCAGCTTTATACGTATAGTTAAAGATGCCGACCGGTCCCGACAGTTCCTGCACAGGGACTTGGCCAGTAAACAGTTTACCCAGCATTTCATATATCAGTTTTGAGAACTCATACGTAGTGACCGCGCCATACTGAGCAGCTCCGACGAATGATTTAGATGTCGGCGAGTAGACGCCGATTTTGCCGATCTGGACTTCTTTGTCCCCCTGCTTCTGCACTTCTTTTGCAGGAACTACCGGGAGAGAGAATTGTTCACCGCCTCTCTCGATAATAAACATAAGCTCCTTGCCCGGCGACGTACTCACTACCTGTACAATATCTTTCCAGGTGTCCATCTGCTTACCGTTAATGGATAACACCTTATCTCCCTGCTGCAGACCGGCTTTGGCCGCTGCCTGGTTTGGAATAATCTGCCCGATAACCGGCTTGTCAGATGGCACACCGTACGCCAGCCCCATTACTGTCAGCAGCACAAATGCAAGCAAAAAGTTGGCGAGCGGTCCCGCAAAGATAGCGGCGGCCCGCTGTCCGACCGTCTTGCTGCCAAACTGACGATCATACGGCGCAATCTGCGTCTCTTGATTATGGTGAAGCATCATTGCCTGCGGGTGGACCGGGTAACGAACTTCCTCGCCGTCTTCGATGCCACGAATAAACAGCTTATGTTCCAAATCCGTCTCTTCTACCGTAACGACAGTCGCTTCCGGGTGGTTGCGAATGTTCGTTAAAATCATACGCGTCACTTTGCCGTCTTCATCAAAGATAAGGCCCACATCCTGCCCGCGCTGTATCTCAATGACTTCCGGGTCCTCTCCTGCCATGCGGACGAATCCTCCAATCGGCAGCAAACGAAGCGTATAACGCGTTTCCCCTTTGACGAAAGAGAACAGCTTCGGCCCCATGCCGATAGCAAATTCGCGGCATAAAATTCCGGCACGTTTGGCCAGCAAAAGATGCCCTAATTCATGGATAAAGACTAACAATCCAAACACAAGAACAATGGCTAAAACCTTTACCAACGGGGTTCCACCTTTCCTGATTGTTTGGCCCTTTCATCAGGCCGGTTAATACTCTTCTGCAACTTGACGCGCCCACCGGTCCGCTTCCAAAATGTCTTCAAGCCCTGGATCTACAACGACCCGGTGCTTCCCCATCGTGTATGCGATCGTATCTTCAATCGCCAGAAATGGAATGTCTCCGCGAAGGAACCGCGCCACCGCCACTTCATTGGCCCCATTCAGCACCGCAGGCATCGTGCCCCCCTTTTGCCCCGCCTCATACGCAAGTGCAAGACACGGGTAACGCTCAAAATCGGGCGCCGCAAAGTGAAGCTTTGCAATCTTCACCAGGTCAAGTGGTTCAGTTTCCAATTCCACTCTCTCCGGATAACTCAATGCATACTGAATCGGAATACGCATGTCCGGTGTTCCCAGTTGAGCCATCACCGCACGGTCCGTAAACTCCACCATAGAGTGGATGATGCTTTCCTTATGGAGAATTGTGTCAATTTTGGCATACGGCAAATCGAACAACCAATGAGCTTCAATGATTTCCAATCCTTTATTCATCATTGTAGCCGAATCGATTGTAATTTTAGCCCCCATACTCCAATTCGGATGAGAAAGGGCTGCTTCTACCGTCACGTCTGCCAGCTGCTCCCGTGTTAAATCACGGAACGAGCCGCCTGAAGCAGTCAGAATGATTCGGCGTACAGCCGCTCTGTCTTCCCCCTGTAAGCACTGGTAAATAGCCGAGTGTTCGCTATCTATCGGTATGACGGAAACGTCATGTTCTTTCGCTTTTCGCATTACGATATGGCCCGCTGTGACGAGTGTTTCCTTATTAGCCAGGCCAATCGTTTTTCCCGCTTCAATGGCCGCAAGCGTCGGTGCAAGCCCGGCACTTCCCACCATGGCCGAGATAACAAAATCAGTGTCAGGATGGGTCGCTGTTGCGAATATCCCTTCTTCTCCCCACATTACTTTCGTATGCGGGGGCAGTTCATGTTTTATTTTTTCGGCCAACTCTTTTGTCTGTACCGAAATGAGGTGAGGCCGAAACTCCCGAGCCTGTTCGGCCAGCAATTGAATGTTTCTTCCGGCTGCGAGCGACACGACCGAAAATCGGTCGGGATGCTGCCGCACAATATCAAGCGCCTGTGTTCCTATTGATCCGGTAGAGCCTAGAATGGCTATTTTTTTCATACTTCCTCCTAAAGGACGGTCAACCTATGCCTTTTCTTCTCATTTTATAACAATTGAAGCAAATGCAGAACGGGAAAAACAATGATTAAACTGTCAAATCGGTCAAGCATGCCCCCGTGTCCCGGCAAAATCGCCCCCGAATCTTTTACGTTTAACGTACGTTTGATGGCTGACTCCATCAAGTCTCCAATTTGTCCGCTTACCGAGATAACAAGCCCGATAAGCAGCGCATGCGGAATCGTAAAGGTCCCGGTGACCAGCGAAAATATAAGCATTGTGACCATTGTCAAGATAATACCGCCCAGCGATCCTTCAATCGTCTTATTTGGGCTGATAGACGGCCATAATTTTGTTCTGCCGCGATATTTCCCAACAAAATACGCTCCCGTATCGGTTGCCCACGTACCAAACAAAATGGAGAGCATTACGGCAAGGCCGTTCGCCATTCGGGTTTCGTTCATAAAGTGAAACCCGATGCCAAGATAAAACGCGCTAAAAAAAAGATAGGCGATATGCTGATATTCTACCCGGTTCTTCGAAGCTACGGTAATGAACAAAAGCAGCAGAATAAATAAAAATATGACATCGCCCCGCAGCGTATTTCCGCTCCACACCAGGTCAGGAAAGAGCAAAAGCCAAAGCAAAACAAGGCCGGTCAGCCCGTGCCAATCCATTAACCGGATATGATTCATTCGGATTAATTCATAATAAGCAAGCGTAGCAAGAAAAAAAACAAGGGCAGTAAACCAGATGCCTCCTTGATAGACGACAAGAAGAAAACCGGCTCCCCCCAATACCCCTGTAATTACCCGTGTTTTCAAGCGTTCCACCTCTTACCTGGCGCGCCTTCCATTACGTTAGCGCCCCGTATCGTCTGTTCCGCTGTTGATATGCTTTGACTGCTTCGTAGAAATGTTTTCGGGAAAAGTCCGGCCAGTACACCTCACTGAACCAGAATTCGCTGTAGGCCAGCTGCCAGAGCATAAAATTGCTTAGACGAAGCTCGCCGCTCGTGCGAATTAGTAAATCGGGATCAGGCAGTCCGCGGGTAGTCAAATGCGAGCTAAACGTCTCTTCATCAATTTGATCAATGGTAAGCGTTCCGTCTTTGACTTCTTGCGCCATTTGTTTAACTGCGCTAATCATCTCCGCCCTGCTTCCGTAATTCAGCGCAAAATTGAGGATTAACCCGGTATTCTCACGGGTCTTATCCCGTGCTTCCACCACGGCTTTCAGCGTATAATCGGGCAAATCTTCTTCATAGCCCACCATACGCACCTGCACGTTACGCTCGATTAACTCTTCTAATTCGGTCGCCAGGTATTCCTGAGGCAAACGCATTAAATATTCTACTTCTTCGGCAGGACGCTTCCAGTTCTCTGTCGAAAAAGCATACAGGGTCAATACTTCTACACCGATTTCATCTGCCGCCTTCGTAATCTCTTTTACCGTTTTCATGCCGGCACGGTGTCCGGCCACGCGCGGTAGCGCTCGTCTCTTTGCCCATCTTCCGTTTCCATCCATGATAATGGCAATGTGTCTTGGAACATTAGCAAGATCCAATTCATATTCATTCAGCAGCGGATCATTTTCCGATTTTTGCATCCACCTGGTTAGTTTATCAAGCATACGTACGTTCCCCCGTACTATCAAATATATCATAAACCCCCTCACCTACGAGGGGGTTATTTGTTACACTTCCATGATTTCTTTTTCTTTATCGGCGATGATTTGGTCTACAAGCCCTACATGCTTGTCCGTCGCTTTCTGTACCAAATCCTGATTATGCTTCATGTCATCTTCCGTAATATCGCCGTTTTTCTCCATTTTCTTAATGGCATCGTTAGCGTCACGACGAATGTTACGAATAGCAACTTTTGCTTCTTCGCCTTCTTTTTTCGCCAGTTTTACAAGTTCCATACGGCGCTGTTCCGTAAGCGCCGGGATCGAAATACGAATAACATTCCCGTCATTGGTCGGCGTCAAGCCCAGATCGGATTTAAGAATCGCCTTCTCAATCGGACCCAGCATTGTTTTCTCCCAGGGCTGAATCACAAGCAACCGCGGCTCCGGTGTGCTTATGTTCGCCGCCTGGTTTACCGGCACCGGCGATCCGTAGTAATCGACTGTAATTTTGTCCAGGAGAGAAGGTGTGGCTCTGCCGACGCGCAGGGTAGCCAGACCCCGCTTTAAAGAAGCGATGGCTTTATCCATTCTCTCTTCGGCTTCTTTTAGTACTTGCTGTGGCATCGTTATTATTCTCCTTTCACGATCGTACCAATTTTTTCGCCCATAATGGCTCGTTTAATATTTCCCTCTTCCATAATGGAGAAAACAAGGAGCGGAAGATGGTTATCCATACACAGGCTAGAAGCGGTAGAGTCCATTACACCTAACCCTTTATTCAACACTTCTAGATACGTGAGGTTTTCGTATTTCTCAGCGTTCGGATCAAGCGCCGGATCGGCAGAGTAGATGCCGTCCACTTTGTTCTTCGCCATCAGTATCACTTCGGCTTCGATTTCAGCCGCGCGAAGCGCTGCCGTCGTATCGGTGGAGAAATATGGATTGCCTGTGCCGGCTGCAAAAATAACGACACGGTTTTTCTCTAAATGGCGGACAGCTTTTCTTCTTATGTAAGGTTCGGCAACTTGCCGCATTTCAATTGAGGTTTGCACGCGCGTAGGAACGCCAACTCTTTCCAGGCCGTCTTGCAGTGCCAGGCTATTCATCACGGTAGCCAGCATGCCCATGTAGTCGGCCGTCGTACGGTCGATTCCTTTTGCGCTTCCGGCCAGGCCGCGCCAAATATTACCACCACCAACAACGATGGCGACCTGTACGCCCAATTCTACAATTTCTTTAATCTGGTGAGAAATCGACGTAATCACATCGGAATCGATCCCATATCCAACATTTCCGGCGAGAGCCTCTCCGCTTAATTTTAATACAACACGTTTATACGCGGGAAGTGGCATTGAAAAACAACTCCAATCCTCTTTAAAATTCTTCGCTGCTCGTAAGAAGATTTCCTGCTTTTTCCGCAGTTTATAAAATAGGGAACACCGCGTGTTCCCTACTTCATTCGCTTTTAGGCGTTATTTTTTTTAGTTTGCGCCATTACTTCTTCTACGAAGTTGTCGGCTTTCTTTTCAATGCCTTCGCCTACTTCATAACGAACGAAACGCACAACGTCCGTGTTGTTCGCTTTCAGAAGGTCTTTTACTTTCTTATCGGAATCTTTTACGAAAGTTTGTTCAACCAAGCAAACTTCTTCGTAGTATTTGTTCAGACGGCCTTGCACCATCTTTTCAACAATATTTTCTGGTTTACCTTCGTTCAACGCTTGTGCTTTCAGAACTTCGCGCTCTCTTTCAAGCTCGCTTGCATCCACATCTTCGCGCTTGACATACGTTGGCTTTGCAGCAGCAATTTGCATGGCAAGGTCTTTTGCCAGTTCTTCGTTCGCAGTGTTAGTCATTTCGATCAGCACGCCAATGCGACCGCCCATGTGAAGATAATGGCCGAACAGGTTTCCTTCCGGTTTTTCCAGAATTTCAAAACGACGAAGGTTCATATTTTCGCCAATGGTTGCGATTTTCTCATTCAGCACTTCTTGCAGCGTTGCACCCTGCCCTTTGAACGCTTGCCCCAGCGCTTCTTCTACGCTTGACGGACGCTGGCTCAGCAGGTGTTCCGTAATTTCTTTTACGAATGTTTGGAAATTCTCGTTTTTGGCTACGAAATCGGTCTCGGAGTTTACTTCCACGATGCAGCCCAGGTTTCCTTCCACAGCAACAGCAGTAAGGCCTTCAGCAGCAATCCGGTCTGATTTCTTTGCAGCTTTTGCAATTCCCTTCTCACGGAGAAGGTCAATTGCTTTTTCCATGTCTCCGTCCGTTTCTTGCAACGCTTTTTTACAATCCATCATGCCTGCGCCTGTTCTCTCGCGCAGTTCTTTTACCATGCTTGCACTAATTGCCATGAGAAAATCCTCCTACACATTTGTTAAGTTTAAAATATAGGGTTTACGTAACTTTGCTTTATTGTAACAAAAGGGCGGAAAAAGGTTACACCCTTCGCCACCCTTACATTGCTCGCGGAACTTATACAGTAGCTGCAACCTCTTCACCAGATCCCTGGTTTGCTTCGAGAACCGCATCCGCCATTTTTGCTGTTAACAATTTTACGGCGCGGATGGCATCATCGTTGCCCGGGATAACATAATCGATTTCATCCGGATCGCAGTTCGTGTCAACAATACCTACGAGCGGGATGCCAAGTTTACGGGCCTCCGCAACCGCGATACGCTCTTTGCGGGGATCGATTACGAAAATTGCATCCGGAAGTTCTTTCATGCCCTTAATACCGCCAAGGAACTTCTCCAGGCGTTCTTTTTCTTTGCGAAGCAAGATAACTTCTTTCTTCGGAAGAAGTTCGAAAGTGCCGTCGTTCTCCATTTCCTCCAATTGGTGCAGGCGAGCCACACGTTTTTGGATTGTGCTGAAGTTCGTCAGCGTACCACCCAACCAGCGTTGGTTAATGTAATACATGCCGCAGCGCTGCGCTTCTTCAGCTACAGACTCCTGCGCCTGTTTTTTCGTTCCAACAAACAGAATTTTACCGCCATTCGCTGCAATTTCACGAACGAAGTTGTACGCTTCTTCTACTTTCTTTACGGTTTTTTGCAGATCAATAATATAAATTCCGTTACGTTCGGTGAAGATATAGCGGGACATCTTCGGGTTCCAGCGACGAGTCTGGTGACCAAAGTGCACACCGGCTTCCAGTAATTGTTTCATAGAAATTACTGCCATCTCCACGACACCTCCTCTAAAATGGTTTTTTGTAATGCCTCCGCTCTTCGCATCTCCGAATGAGACTCACACGTTACCGTGCAAGCACCTTCACCCGGATTGAAGAACGTGTGTATTTTCACACCGTTTGTAAATATACCATAGGTGTTAAAAAAATGCAACAAGCTGGTATGAAAATTTCATCGTCTACCAGGAGAGATTAGTTTGCAGCTAAAAAACCCTGCTTTTTCAACATTTGGATCACCATTTCTACCTCTCCGTCACCTATCCCCAGCTTACGGGCAATATCGTGCGGAGACATCCCCCCGGAGTACAGCCGGGGGATATCTTTATAGTCGTCTTTTAGAAAATGCGGAAAGAGAAGGGACGAAGCGGCTTTTTCGTGCAGCAAGTCACCTGCAACATGCTGTGCAGCCGTTACCTTTTGTGCTAATTCTTCGTTTTGTTTTTCCAGTTCAGATACTTTTTGTCTAAGAGAAGCTAACTCTTCCTTCACGCCGGCCAATTCCATATCCGTTATGCGTTTAACCTGTGCAATGGAACGCACCAGTTCTTTGTTCTCCTGCTCAAATTCAGTTATCAGCGTATGAAGTTTTTCTTCAGCCGCCGCTCCCTGTGTCGTTCGCTCACCATTGCCTTTCAAAAAACGAAGCAATAGCAGAAGGACAATAACAGTAAGAGCGGAAAGCCAGATTTCTATCATGTATTTTCACCAACTATCCGTGGGTTATGAAAAGGTATTAAAGTGTAATGTCCAGGCTATGCCCTTTGTACGGATGAAGATTTGGTTTTTCCGATTCGCTAAAGGCGTAGTTTTTCTTTTTCTGTTTTCTAGAACTCATTCCCTGTTCGCCCGAACTCCCTTTGTCTCCCTGGTTAATATGGTTTTTGGTCGCTTCTTCTGTTTTGGCTATGCGCGTTCGGTTCACTTCGTCTTTTTGCTCTTGCTCAAGCGCCAGGCCTGCCTGTTCCTGCTGCGGCCTTTCCTGCAGATGCTCTTGTATTTTTCCTACATCCTGCATACGCGGAATGGCGATTTGCAATTCAAGTGCGCGCAGTGTCATCCGGACCACCTCTTTTCTTTGAAAATCATGAGGAAAGAAGGAGAGAAAGAGAAAATAAGATCCAAGGAAGAAAAAGGCCTTCGCCT
>NZ_DFMZ01000011.1:2945-17956 GCF_002375825.1 Aneurinibacillus sp. UBA3580 | reverse complement strand
TTTTTCTACATTAAAATCCTCTCCTCATTCCTTCCTCTCTTTTCATTCGTACCGCAAAAGTCAGCCGTCCTTCCCGTGATTTTCATGTCGGAGTTGCAGTTGAAACACCATGGGTAGTTTATTAAAGCGGTGTCGTAGTTATATGACCGTCTTCCCCAAGAATGAACGCGGTTCGATTATGATTTTCTTTTATAAAGCGCACCGCGTTACCGAATACAAGCTTAGTCCCGCTGTACATAACGCTTAGAACTTCGACACGGGCTTTTTCCATGCCGCCTACCTTCTCTTCAATTTCTTCTATCTTTTCTTTTGCATGTGAATATTTTTTTTCAGCCAGCAGCTTAGCATTCGTAAATTTAATCTGCAGTGCACGCTTATCCGGAGTGAGTTTGCCCTGGAGCGCTAACTGATCAAGAAAGCGCAGTCCTTGATCGGATTTTTTTATGGATTCCGTATATTCTTTGATTTCTTTCTTAAGCGCCTGCAATTCTTCGCGCAAACGCGGGTTTGCGCCAACCTCAATATTGGTAGGAGTGTTTGTCATATTGCCAATTATTTTCGCAACCACTTTTTCTCCTGCCTGTACCGTTCCGCCAACGATAAGTCCCTTAGTAGCTTTACAAATAACGTCACGGCCTGCGCTTACATTGCTGTGCATAATCGTCTGCGAAACAATAATATCATTTTCAGCTTTCACTGTTGCATTTTGAATAAAGCCTGCTTTTACATCCACATCGGCATGGATAGTGCCTTTATGATGTCCAATGATACCGCCTCTAATTTCAATCGTTCCTTTCGCTTCCAGCGTGGCGCTTTCAACACTCCCCGCAATACGAATATCGCCACCCGCTTTAATCGTAAAGCCAGGATGGACATTTCCGTTGACGACGACATTTCCGATAAAATCAATGTTTCCTACACCAAAATCAACGTCGCCTTTTACTTCATACACGGAAAGCACATTAATTTTTCCGTTTGCTGTAATCGAGACTTGACCGTCTACCGCCGCATAAGCATTATTTTTTTCTTGATCCAGCAATACGTTTTTTCCGATTTGAAATCGCGCCTCTTTGCCGTCTTTGGCCTGTATAACCTCTCCGCTTACACCGGTACCCGGCTGTCCCTTCGTAGGAGGAACTTTTCTGGCAAGCAACTGGCCCTTTGTAACATTCACCAATTGCAGCAGGCTATAATAGTCAACACTACCGTCCTCTCGCTCCTTAGGGCCTTTCTTTTCCGAGGGGCGTACTACAAATTCGATATATCCGTCCTTGCCAGCGGTCGGTGGCACTCCCTGCGCAATGACGAGCACTTCATTTGAATACATATAAGGACTTATTGCCACCTCACGTAGCAAGTTCTCATCAATACCAAATATAACGCGGTTCTGATTTATAATGGCCAGCAAATCCTCATATGTCACACGCACGTCTCCTTCAAGACGCAACTCCATTGTCGCCTGCATTTTATCTTTAGCAATTTGGACCTTTACCATGTCAGCCAGCGTCTTTGTGGAAGCCCCCTGCTCTACTTTATTTTCAGACCCCTCCATATGCAGCAACCTTCTTTCCCCTTTTACTCATTTAAGAGATAATCTTTTGCTCTCGCAAGCGCTCCGCGCATTCTAAAAATTGCCTTGGAATGCAGTTGAGAAATACGCGAAGCGGATAACCCCATGATTTCGGCAATCTCAGTCAACGAACATTCTTCATAATAGAACAAAGAAATAATTGTTCTTTCTTTCGGCGGCAGACGTTCAATCGCTTCAGCCAAAATGCGCTTCTGCTGATCTTTATGCAGCGCTAACTCCGGTCTTTCAGCATGCTCATCCATAATGACCGATTGCCGTGAGTGCTTTTGATCTTCATCGTCCGGGATGGGCTCATCAAGAGAAAAGACGGAGGCAAATGACACGTCCTGCATTGTCTGATTTAACTCTGCAAGTGAAATGTTAAGGTGTCTGCTTACTTCTTCATCCGTAGCCGCCCTGAGGTTCTGCTGTTCAAGCTGCGCATACGCTTCCTCAATCTTTTTTGCTTTGTCACGAATGGAACGAGGAAGCACATCATTCTCACGTAAACCGTCGATCATTGCACCTCTAATCCTCCACATTCCATACGTTTCAAATTGAAGGCCACGTGTATAATCGAATTTTTTCAATGCATCGAGCAAGCCAAGCCGTCCGAAGCTGATTAAATCTTCTTTATCTACTGTATCAGGCAGTCCAATAGACAGCCGGTTTGCCACATAATTGACAAGCGGGAGATATTGTTCAACCAACTCGATTTCCGTCTGTCTGTCTCCCTCTTCCCGCCAGCGTTTCCATTTCTCTATATCAAGCGTCTTTTTTGATTTCCGCGCCATCATACGCCCACTCCCTTCTATTCATTAGAGAATACACGCAGAGCTCGCGCGACTTCCTCCGGATCGATGTCATCTTTGCGGTTGCGTGCGATTTGCGGAAAATCGGCAGGGGTAAACTGTGAAAATTCCTCAAACGCAGGCTTTCCCTGTCTCCTTTCCAATTCTTCGCTCTGCTGTTGTGCGGACTCTTCCGGCGTTACCAAGTCAATATGCTGGCCTTTCTCCTCTCGTGTAAGCAAATGTTTATTTTCTTTACCAATGACCTTGCTAATCAAATACCGAAAAATAAACACAAACAAAAAGAATAGCACAAATGCAAGTAGAGAGCGCAAAAGGCTCTCTAAAAATAAATTATTTAAAATAGAAAATAGAAATGTAAAAGCGCTAATAATCCCTGCAATGATAAAATTCCATTTGATCGAACCTATCCACATATTACAATTCCTTTACCCCTTGGTTTACCGTTCGAATATTCAAGATCCCCGTACAACTATCTAATTCGATAGTTCGACCGCAGTTTCCTCCTGTATCTTCGGCAAGAATTGGAATACCCGCTTCATTTAACGCTTGCTTACAAGCTTCCACATTTCGTGGCCCGATTCGCATCGTGTCACTTGTGGTAGAAAACACGAACATCTGCGCCCCTCCAGCCAGCTTAGCAACTAGTTTGCGACGGTTAGCACCAGCTTTTTCCATGTTTTCGATTAGCTTAGGGATAGCTGTATCCGCATATTTGGCGACGTTCAACATCCCTTTGCTTAACGAGGAATCCGGCAGCATGACATGCGCCATTCCCCCTATTTTATTTTGATTATCAAACAGTACAACCCCCACGCAGGAGCCCAGGCCTGTCGTGCGAATTCGGTCAGGAGATTTTGCAACATTTAGATCTGCCATGCCTACCTTAATGACATTCATTCCAGCGGAACTCCCAGTGCGTGGAATAATTGCGGTAAAGCGGTTGGATCAGGAATAAGAAAGAAATGTCCTGAAATTTTTTCATTTCCATGGAAAAAAGCAGTATCAATTGTAAGGGCAAAATCTCCGTTATGACCAATTTCTAACAAACCATAAGACAAAATCGCTCCTGCCATGTCAATAGCAACGGCTGGAGGAGATGGCTGCATATTTAACTTTGTAAAATCAGCCAGAGAAGAAAGATACGATCCGGTTAGAATATTGCCGATTTCATTCAACGCGGACAATTCCATTTCATTGAAACTCTCTTCGTCCTGATTTATAATACCCATCAATTCGTGCAGCAAATTTTTTGCCGACTCTACAGATATGATAAAAAACATATTGCCGGGAATGTTGCCAAGTACCCGCAAAAACACGCAAACAACAAGCGATTCCGCTCCTCCTACAAAATCTGCAATTTCATCGAACGGAATGATCTTGACTTGAGGAACTTTCATATCGATTTCTTTGGAAATTAATTTGGAAAGAGCGGTGGCTGCGTTCCCCGCTCCGATATTCCCTACTTCTCGTAGAACATCAAGCTGAAAATCACCAAATTGTTCAAATTTCATCGCCTATGCCTCGATATTCTCCAATTGTTTTAATTCTTCTGTATTTAATACTTTGTCAAGGTTAAGAAGAATAAGCAGGCGGCGATCCAACTTGGCAACTCCACGAAGATAGACCGCTTCGATTCCTCCCACCACTTCCGGAGGCGGCTCAATCGCATTGATCGGAATATCAATGACGTCATTGGCGGAATCGACAATCAATCCTACTTCAATCTCGCCTACGGCCACGATAATAACGCGTGTTGTTTCATTGTATGCGGTCTCTTCGATACCGAAACGGCGACGCAAATCTACAATAGGCGTAACAACGCCGCGCAGATTGATGACCCCTTTAACAAAGTTCGGAGTTCGCGGTACGCGGGTAATATGCTCAAGGCGTTCAATCGATTTTACCTGGTTAACTTCCACACCGTACTCTTCATCTTTTAGGCGAAATACAATGACTTTAATCTCTTCTACAATATCCTTGCGATCCAACACGGATGCTGCCTCCTTTATTTAATTAACGCGTTGCAATCGATAATAAGTGCAACCTGTCCGTCGCCAAGAATTGTGGCACCGGAAATCGCAAACACGTTAACAAGATATTTACCAAGTGATTTCAATACAATTTCCTGCTGGCCAATAAAGGAATCCACAACAAGTCCCGCCATTTTATCTCCTTTTCGTACGATTACAACAGAGATGTCGCTCTCTTTCTGTTTTTCACTATCAGGGATGCTGAAAATCGATTTCAAAGAGACAAGCGGGACAATCCGACCACGGAAATCAATGACATCCTGCTGATGCGCATGCATAATTTCATCCGGTGAAAAAACGGCCGTTTCGATAATGGAGCTAAGCGGCACTGCGAATTTTTCGTCCTCTACCTGTACGAGCATAGCGGAAATGATAGATAGCGTCAGCGGGAGCTGAATTAAGAATGTGGTACCGGCACCCGGAGTCGAATCAACGCTGCATGCGCCACCGAGCGATTCGATTTTCGTTTTTACTACATCGAGACCTACCCCGCGTCCAGATACGTCCGAAATTTTATCGGCAGTACTCAATCCAGAAGCAAATAGCAGTTCGTCGATTTGCTTATTTGAAAGCGCGCTTGCTGCCTGCTCCGTTATAATTCCACGCTCAATTGCTTTTTTGAGAACTTTCTCGCGGTTAATGCCTTTTCCGTCGTCACGTACTTCAATAAATACATGGTTACCGCTGTGATACGCTTTTAGCTGCACCAGGCCTTCTTCCGGCTTGCCTGCCGCCAGGCGCTCCTCCGCAGACTCGATACCATGATCAATCGAGTTGCGTAGCAGATGAACAAGTGGGTCGCCAATCTCATCAATAACCGTGCGATCCAGCTCCGTTTCCGCACCAATGATTTCAAGATTAATCTTCTTATTTAAATCTTTTGCCAGATCACGCACCATGCGGGGGAAACGGTTAAATACCTGCTCTACCGGAACCATCCGCATCGTCAGGATGATGTTCTGTAAATCTCCGCTGATACGACTCATATGTTCGACAGTCTCCATGAGCGCGCTTTGCCCGGATTCGCGTGCCAATTGCTCCAGACGTCCCCGGTCAATAACAAGCTCACTAAACAAATTCATCAGGACGTCGAGACGCTCAATATCTACACGGATGGTTTTTCCTGCCGTATTTTTCTTGGCAACTTGCGCCTGTGGAGCGGCTTTTTCTTCTTTTTCTTTTTTTGCTTCGGTCTGTTTAGCCAGAGCGGCTGCGGCGGTCTCTGCCGGATTCTCTTCCAGTTGGTTCATGGAAGCCACACGATGGGCCGCAGGATGAATCTCTTCTACCTCTACCGATTCAATCTCAGAAACATTCATAACCGCCGTTTCTACTTTTGTGCTCGATTCTTTGCTGATAAGCACAATCTCAAACGATTTTTCAAACTTTTCTTCTTCTAATTCTTCTACGGAAGGAGTTGTTTTGATAATCTCCCCCAGTCCTTCCAGGCTATCGTACACCATGTAGGCCCGTGCGGCTTTCAATACGCAATCGTCTTTTATAGATGTCTTAACCCAGTAGGCCTTATAGCCGGATTGAATGGACTGTTCAATTACCGTAAGTTCATATTCATCCAACTGATACGCTTTTGCGTTCTGAGGGACTTCCGCTATTGCCGCTGCCGCCTCATCTCCCGATCCGGACAATGCCTGGCCCCCCTGATGCGCAGTGGGAATTTCGCCACGAAGAATGGCCTTCAATGCTGAAACAATATGCGAGACATCTTCTTTGCCGTCTCCGCCTCCAGCGATCGAATACAGCATCGTTTCAAGCAAATCCACGCACTTGAAAATCACATCCATAATGTCCGTATTAATGACCAGCTTATGATTGCGCGCCTGATCAAGAACATTTTCCATTTCATGGGTCAGCGCTGCCATGTCTTCAAAGCCCATCGTGGCAGCCATCCCTTTTAAAGTGTGAGCAGACCGAAAAATTTCATTGATTAAATCCACGTTTGCCGGATCGTTTTCAAGCACAAGCAAATTATCGTTAATAGCCTGAATATGTTCTTTTGATTCTTCAATAAACATATCCAAATATTGATTCATTTCCATAAACCATCCACCTCCCTAGCAATGTAAGCAACGCATAAGCTGGGCGGAGATTTCATGAAGTGGCGCTACGATGTCCACCGTTCCAGCTTGAATGGCAGCCCTTGGCATGCCGAATACGACGCATGTAGATTCGTCTTCCGCAATGACGGTGCGAACCCCGGTCTCTTTTAGTTTTTTCAATCCCGCTGTTCCATCACTTCCCATTCCGGTCATAATGATTGCATATTTGGCGGGGTGACGAATATGAGAGAGCGACTCGAACAGCCTATCGACAGAGGGCCGGTGTCCTCCCCGGGGCTGCTCCTGATTCAACGATATGTACAACTCCCCATCTGCTCGCTGTTTGACTTCCATATGATAGTTTCCCGGCGCAATGTATGCGTGACCGCTTTGCAACGTCTGGTTGTCTTCCGCTTCACTTACTTCAATCTGACATAATGAATTCAGGCGCTGGGCCAGTGACTTTGTAAATCCCGGCGGCATATGCTGCACAATAACGAGGCTCCCGTTAAAATCCTGCGGCAAACCTTTTAAAAACACCTGAAGCGCTTTAGGCCCCCCGGTGGAAGTCCCCACTGCTACTACATTCTCAATCTTTCCCTTTCGCATCTCTCCTACCGGCATTTTCCCTCTCCATACTTCATCGGTTGTTTTGTTATTCACTGAAGTGTAAGACAAAGAACGTTTCCCGGCAGCGGACGGAGGTGTGCGAAGCAAACGAGAAATTTTTATACGTGCAGCCGCTTTTACTTTCTCTATAAGTTCCGTCTCCACTCTGTGGAGATCAAGTGAAATGGCGCCAGAGGGCTTTGGTACAAAATCGACAGCTCCCATCTCTAGAGCGCGTATCGTCTCATTCGTCCCCTGCTGCGTCAAGCTGCTCAACATGACAACCGGAAGCGGTGTTTCCTTCATAATTTTCTCTAATGCTTCCAACCCGTTCATCACGGGCATTTCTACATCCAATGTAACGACGTCCGGAGACCATTTTCTTATAAGCTCTATCGCTTCTGAGCCATTTCTGCCTTTTGCCACCACTTGAATAGCGGAGTCCTGTTCCAGCAAATCACCGATCACTTTCCTCATAAATGCCGAATCATCAATGACTATCACTCGAATAGGCTGTGTCACTTTCTCCCCTCCCGCTATCTCCAAAACATCCGTAAACGTGAAAGAAAGCCCTTCACTCCGCCGCCATCCTCCATTTTTCCGTTAGAAAGATAGGCATTAACCAAACTTTTAAAATTGTTTGCCGCTTTGCTCGTCGGGTAAGCGAGACAAAGAGGACATTGCCTTTTCACC
The DNA here is from genome assembly GCF_002375825.1 of Aneurinibacillus sp. UBA3580. Classification (NCBI taxonomy): domain Bacteria; kingdom Bacillati; phylum Bacillota; class Bacilli; order Caryophanales; family Paenibacillaceae; genus Aneurinibacillus; species Aneurinibacillus sp. UBA3580. The sequence continues at coordinate 10,182 of NZ_DFMZ01000011.1, read as the reverse complement.
GCCTTCGAAACATGTACGTCATCATAGACGAAACCGAGCATATTCATCTCCAACTTCAGAAACTGGCGAGCAACAAGCAGCAGATTTTTGCCGGTAGCTCTTCCTTCTCTTTCATTTGCCGCACGATTGACCACTACGTTAATTTTGATGTCTTCCTTCTGGGTATGTGTCATCTTAACTAGGGCATATGCATCGGTCAACGAAGTGGGCTCAGGGGTTGTGACCAGCATAACCTCATCAGCGGATAGGAGAAAGCGAAGCATGTCTTTGGATATACCTGCTCCGGTGTCTAAGATAATTGTATCAGCATATCCTTGCAATTGGGTCAGCTGTTCGAAAAAATAATGTAATTTAATTTCATCAAGTTCAAATATCTGTGACAGACCGGACCCCCCAGCCACAAATTCTAGGTCATTAGGCCCCTTTTCAATAATATCCCAGATTGAAAGCCTCTTGTCTATGAGATCGATAATATTTTTTTTCGCGGAAACTCCCATTAAAACATCAATATTCGCAAAACCTACATCCAGATCAAATAAAACGACGCGTTGACCTTTCTGCTGCAAACAAAGCGCAAAGTTAAGCGAAAAGTTTGATTTTCCTACCCCGCCTTTTCCGCTCGTCACGGCAATCACTTTTGTCTTATATACATTTTGCCCTACTCCATTCGTTTGCCTTGAAAGTTTCCCAAGCTTCTCTCTTAACTGCTGTGCCTGATCACTCATTCGTATCCATCTCCTAGAAGCAGCGCGGCCACTTTTTCAGGCGTAGCTACTTCAATATCATCCGGCACATTTTGCCCTATCGTAAAATACGAAAGCGCAAGCTTATATTTAATGACCAAATTTAAAATAGAGCCGTACGTACCTGTCTCATCCGTTTTAGTAAAAATCACTTTGTCTACTTTAACGTTCGCAAAACTTTGCACAACCGCTTCCAAATCCCCCTGTTTGGCGGTTATGCTCAATACAAGAAACGTTTCGCTTGGCAGCGGAGATTGCAGCAGTTTATTAATCTCATCCACATATTCTTTGTTGCGATAGTTTCGTCCGGCCGTATCCATAAAAATCACATCGCAGCCATCCAACCGCTCAATCGTGGAGCTAAGCTCTTCGGCCGAATAAACAACCTTTAAAGGAACGTTTAAAATATTAGCGTATGTTTTCAACTGCTCTACGGCGGCTATCCGATAAGTATCTGATGTCATCATCCCTATCTTTTTCTTTCTCGATAGCGTGCTTTCCGCCGCCAGCTTGGCCAGCGTAGTCGTCTTCCCGACACCTGTCGGACCGATAAAATTTACAAATGCCGTTGTTTCCCGCAGCGGGCCATGGGCGTTACTGGCTTCTTCTATCATTTTGATGATGGTTTCTTTCGCATGTCTTTTCACCTTGTTTTCATCCTGCAACGCTTCCGCCGGAAGTTCTCTCAGTACTCTCTCAAAAATAGACGCAAGAACATCCTCCGCCACTTCCTGGCTTTGCAAACGCCGACGAAGCGAATGAAATGAAGCAGGAAGCGAGCTTTGCTTCTCATCGGCCATCATAATCTTCCAAAGCATTTCCCGCATTTCTTCCAATTCTTCTGAAACCGTGCTATCTTTCCGTTCATTTTGCTTTTCAGAGACACGAGCACTCATCGCCGGGTTGGGTGCGGATGGCTGCGTCTGGAGCGTAGCTGCCTGCAAAGCTTGGGCAAAAGACTGAGCATCTTCTTTCACGGGGGCAGGCTGCACTGGAGCGGAGGGCAATACTGCCGTAAAACGCTGCGTTTTTTTTGTGTGTTCAAGTTCATCCCCACCATTTGGATCGATAGCCGCAATAACCTCTATTTGTTTTTTGCGGAACATACCTAAAAAACCACCAGTTTTGATGGGTTTTGTATTTAGGATAATCGCGTTTTTCCCTAAATCGGTACGAATCTGCTGCAGGGCATCCGACATGGAATCGACCACATATTTTTTCACACGCATTAGATGCTCACCACTCCTACGCTTTGAATTTCGATTTCAGGCTCCAATTCGTTATAAGACAGTACCGGAATTTCCGGCATCATTCGCTCAACAAGCTGCCGCATATACATGCGGATGGCAGGCGATGTTAGAATAATCGGTTGTTGTCCCATTTGCAGCATGCGGTTTACCTGCTCGGACAGCGCCGCAAAGATTCGTTGTGACGTGTCCGGATCAATTGCCATATATTTTCCCTGTTCCGTCTGCTGTATGGAGTCGGCAATCGTTTTTTCCAAACTCGGTCCTGCCGTGATGACCTGAAGCGGCTCTCCCGGTGCGGTGAACTGCAGCGTAATCTGGCGCGACAGCGACTGGCGTACATATTCAGCCAGCAAATCCGTATCTTTTGTATAAGGGCCATAATCGGCCAACGTTTCTAGTATTGCAGCCAGATTGCGAATCGAGATTTTCTCCCGCAAAAGCTTCTGCAATACTTTCTGCACGTCGCCTATACTCAATATGTTTGGAATTAATTCTTCCACCAGCGCAGGTGCAGTCTCACGAATGTTGTCGACTAATGATTTCGTCTCTTGACGATTCAACAGTTCATGTGCGTATCGCTTAATAATTTCAGTGAGATGCGTAGCTACCACGGACGGAGGATCAACTACTGTATAACCGGCCATCTCCGCCCGCTCTTTCACTTCTTCCGTCACCCAAAGGGCCGGCAAGCCAAAGGCCGGCTCCACCGTGTCAATACCGACGACGGATTCGTCCTCAATACCCGGACTCATCGCCAGGTAGTGATCCAGCATGATTTCGCCCTGGGCTACTTGATTTCCTTTTATCTTAATAACATACTCATTTGGCCTCAGTTGAATATTATCCCGGATCCGAATCACCGGCACGACAATCCCCAGCTCAATGGCACATTGGCGTCGGATCATAATCACACGATCGAGCAAATCGCCGCCCTGGTTCGCATCCGCCAGCGGAATTAATCCATATCCGAATTCGAACTCTATCGGATCGATATGAAGCAGACTGACCACACTTTCCGGACTGCGAACTTCTTCGATCTCTGCTTCTTCCGTCGATACTTCGAGTTCTTCGCCTTTTGTTCCTATGCTTTTTTGTAGACGAAATCCACCAAAAGCAAGCACTCCTGCTACCGGGAGAGTAGAGAGAGGCCCAATCGGTGTTAAAATCCCCATCATGGCAATGGTTCCTGCTACCACATACAACAAACGCGGATAGGCCAACATTTGCTTAACCAGATCGTCTCCGATATTATCTTCGGAAGCGGCACGGGTAACGATAAGCCCGGTTGCCGTCGATAACAGGATGGCCGGCAGCTGGCTTACGAGTCCGTCACCGACAGAGAGAAGCGTAAACGTTTTGGCCGCTTCGCTAAAACTCATGCCATGGATAACCATACCGATAATGAGACCACCAATAATATTAACAATAAAAATTACAATTCCGGCAATCGCGTCTCCTTTTACGAATTTGGTAGCACCGTCCATCGCTCCAAAGAATTCGGATTCCTGACTAATCTTCTTCCGCCGCTGCTGGGCTTCCGCATCGGAAATCGCACCGGCATTCAAATCAGCGTCAATTGCCATCTGTTTCCCCGGCATTGCATCAAGCGTAAAGCGGGCTGCTACTTCCGCCACGCGCTCTGAACCTTTGGTAATAACCATGAAATTAATTAACGTTAAAATCAAAAAGACGACAAATCCGACAATTGCATTTCCTCCGATAACAAACGAACCAAATGCCTCGATAACTTTTCCTGCTTCTCCGAGCGACAAAATATTGCGTGTCGACGATACGTTTAATGCCAGACGGAATATGGTTGTGACTAAAAGCAGCGATGGAAAAACTGAAAACTGTGATGGATCATTTGTATTCATCGCCACCAACAAAATCGTAAGTGATAGTGAAATATTAATAATCAAAAGGAAGTCGAGGAGAGGATTGGGCATGGGAATGACAAGCATAATAACAATGCAAATGACAAATCCCATAATAGCAAAATCTCTACGGTTCATTTATTCTCCCCCCTTCACTACAATCCATTAGATTTTTCCTTTTAGCTTGTATACATATGCCAGCACTTCAGCCACAGCCTGGAACAGATCCTCCGGAATTTGCTGATTTACCTCAACCTGCGCAAATAGCATACGTGCAAGCGGCTTGTTTTCTACCATAACAATTTCATGATTTTGAGCAATCTCTTTAATTTTCAGCGCGACAAAATCCTGACCTTTAGCAATCACCGTAGGTGCCTGCATGGATGTGCCATCGTATTTAATGGCAACCGCAAAGTGCGTCGGGTTGGTAATAACCACATCTGCGTTTGGAACTTCCTGCATCATGCGGCGCATCGCCATTTCCCGCTGCTTCTGTTTGATTTTCCCTTTGATTTGCGGGTCGCCTTCTATCATTTTGTATTCATCTTTAATGTCCTGCTTGGACATTCGCAGTTGCTTCTCATGCTGAAACTTCTGATACATATAATCGAAGATTGCAAGGATAAGAAGCAGGACAGCTACGGTAAAACCCATTTGGAGAGTCAGCTTTCCTACAACAGTAAGCATATCCCCGACCGATTTCGTAGCCAAGGTCAAAAGCTCATCTTTTCCGCCCCATAATATAAACCATACTGCTGTACCGATAAACAAAACTTTCAGAATAGATTTGACAAGGTTAACAAGTGCCTGCAAAGAAAAAAGTTTTTTTGCTCCCTTAACCGGATCCAGCCTCTCTAATTTAAAAACGAGTGGCTTCGTTGTAAACAAAAGTCCAAATTGAATGTAATTCGCAAAAAAACCGATAACGACGGCAATCAAAAAAACCGGCCATACGATGATCGCTGCCTGATATACCATCTCGAGCATCAATTGTTCCGTTGTTTCTTCAGACACATCCATCAATAAATAATTAGTAAAAAACGATTGGAAATAACGGTATAAACGTTCTCCCATTCCTTTTCCCATAAACAATAAAAACAAAAAAATCGCTAAAAGAATAAGCGCAGCTGATACTTCCTGGCTTTTAGCGACCTGGCCTTCCTCCCTCGCTTTCTGCCTTTTGCGCGGGGTTGCCTTTTCCGTTTTTTCGCCAGAGAAAAACTGCAAATCTACTTGAAAACGGATTTGGGTCATGGCACGGCCCCCATAATTTCTATCATGCGTTCCATTGAGGCAAACAGCATTTCAAACAGGCGCGTCATCACAAAGAAATAACCGGGAAATACAATCATCAGGATAAGAAAACCGCCCAGAAGCTTAGCCGGCATTCCAACGACAAAAATATTCATCTGGGGCACGGTTTTAGCCACAATGCCAAGCGCAACATCGATAACGAATAACGAGCTTACCATGGGAGCCGCAAGCAGCATCCCCGACATGAACATATAAGAGAACTTCTCTACAAGAAATGCAGTAAGTGAGCCATTTTCCAATCCATTAAACCAGCGATCGATCGGTACCGCCTGATAACTTGCCAATATGCCTTTAATCAACAAATGATGACCATTTGCCGTTAAAAGAAATAGCATCGTAAGCATATATTTAAAATTTCCCATCAACGGCGTCTGCGCGCCTGTCATCGGGTCGAATATCATGGCCATCGCAAGACCCATCATCATATCGATGAGCGAACCGGCTACCTGGATTGCCGCCAGAAATAATGTAGCCAGAAATCCTAGCAGAAGACCGATGAGCACTTCCTTTATAGCTAAATATACATAAGTCCAGTCAAGCGGAATGACACCGGACGCTTTTAGAAGCGGAAATGCAATCAAGGCCAAGAAAAAGGAAAGACCTACTTTAAAAGGAGCCGGTATACTTCTCGTCGAAAAGATCGGCGCTGCTACGAAAAATACGGTAATCCGGATAAATACAAGCAAAAATGCCGGCAGCAACTCTAGTAATTGCATATTTTTACTATCCTATGAATTTATAAAGATTGCCAAGAATATTGGAGGTAAACTCTAGTAAATGGCTAAGCATCCAGGGTCCAAAGACGATTAAAGCGACTAAAGTTGCCACAATCTTTGGCACAAAGGCCAATGTCGCTTCCTGAATAGATGTCGTAGCCTGAAAAACACTTACAATTAGCCCGGCAATTAACGCAATCCCTACCAAAGGCGCACTTGTCAGCAATACGACAAAAACAGCCTGTTGGGCAAGCGAGATAATAAATTCTTGCGACATGCCTCTTCACCTCATTGAAAACTTAGTAACAGCGATTTAACGACAAGATACCAGCCGTCTACCAGTATAAACAGCAAAATTTTAAACGGAAGTGAAATCATAACGGGCGGAAGCATCATCATCCCCATTGCCATCAATACACTGGCCACTATCATATCGATTACAAGAAACGGGATAAATATCATAAAGCCGATTTGCAAGGCCGTTTTCAATTCGCTAATCGCGTAGGCAGGAACCAGAGCCGTCAGCGGAATATCTTTCACTGTCTTAGGTTTCGGTGCTTTTGTATACTCAAGAAACAGGTTGAGATCTTTTCCTCTCGTATGCTTGACCATAAACTCTTTAAATGGCATCACCGCTCGTTCCACGGCCTGCTCCTGGGTAATTTGCTTCTTAAAATAAGGTTGAAGAGCTTGATTATTTACCTGGGAAAACGTCGGTGCCATAATGAAAAAAGTTAAGAATAAAGCCAGACCAATTAATACTTGAGTCGGCGGAGCCTGCTGTGTAGACAGCGCCGTTCGCGTAAATGACAGGACAATTACGATCCGCGTAAAGCACGTCATCATGATAAGAATGGAAGGCGCCAGCGACAATACGGTAAACAGCAGCAAAATTTGCAGCGTAAGGGAAACATCTTCGGGCTTATTTGAAGCTCCGATATTAATATCCAATCCCGGTATCGGCACCTGGGCGGCATACGTATACTGGGGTAGGAAAAACAATAATCCTATGGCGAAACCGGTTAGTATAGTAAGCCGTTTCATCTATCCTCTTCCTTCTCCCTATCCATAAACAATTCTTGCTGCATACTCTCCCGCCGCCTGCGTGCCTCTTCCATTTTCATCTGAAAGGATGCCGCAAGCTCTTCCTCTCTTTGCTTCCCTTCTCTTTTAAGCAGGCGTCCCATCCATACCTTCACTGGCATTGTGCCTGATATAGCGGAGGAAGCGGAACGTGACTCCAATGTTTCCAGCAGCCCTTCCACTTCTTCCTGCTCCTCAATACAGCGCAGCAACGTCACATTCTCGCCGACGCCGACGATATATAATGCTGAACCGAG
>NZ_DFMZ01000011.1:2370-2843 GCF_002375825.1 Aneurinibacillus sp. UBA3580 | reverse complement strand
AATGCTGAACCGATTTGCACAATCTGCAGCGACTTCTGCGGACCTAACGAACAACCACCGAGCGTCCGAATGCCTGCTCTTCCGAAAAAGGACTGCGAACGCCTTCCCACAAAACGAAGCAAGAAGTAAATAACGGCAACGACAACAGCCAGGATAAACACTGTCTGTAAAAGCAGCATTGGCATTGAAGTTGTCTCCTGTGTTACTGTTTCAACCTCATCTAGAGGAGTCTTTGTGGGAAGAGAAGTGCTTGCGCTCACATTTGCATGCCAACAGAACAAAGGTAACAAGGCTATAGCACCAATGATCTGGATGCTGTTTTTTTTCATTGCAAAATATCCTTTCTCTATTAGACCGCCCTCTTATCCAAGCGTCTTTTTAATGGCTTCTATTACGCGATCCGCCTGAAATGGTTTCACAATGAAATCTTTTGCACCGGCCTGAATGGCATCAATAACCATAGCCTGCTGCCC
>NZ_DFMZ01000011.1:0-2275 GCF_002375825.1 Aneurinibacillus sp. UBA3580 | reverse complement strand
TCAATAACCATAGCCTGCTGCCCCATAGCTGAACACATAATAACCTTGGCTCCAGGACTGATTTTTTTAATCTCTTTTAAAGCGGTAATCCCATCCATCTCAGGCATGGTAATATCCATTGTGACCAAATCCGGAGATAGTTCTTTAAACTTTTCTACGGCCTGCACGCCGTCACTCGCTTCCCCTACTACGTTATATCCGTTTTTTGTAAGGATTTCTTTAATCATCATCCTCATAAATGCTGCATCATCTACAATAAGAACTCTGTTGCTCATATGATCTCCTCCTTAACGTATACGTTACATTATTGTAATTTCTGGATACGGTCCCACTGGCTAAGAATATCAGTAACACGGACGCCGAAATTCTCATCGATAACGACTACTTCACCTTTAGCGATGAGCTTGTTATTCACGAGAATATCGACCGGCTCGCCCGCAAGCTTATCCAGTTCGATAATGGAACCAGGAGATAAATCTAAAATATCTTTAATTTGTCTCTTCGTTCTGCCCAGCTCTACCGTAACTTTCAATGGAATGTCCATAAGCATGCTCAAATTCTGTGGAGAGGCTTGTGGGGGAACATTCACATCGAAAGAAGAAAACTGCACCGGCTGTACGTTAGCTGGCGGCGGTTGATATCCGCTATAAGCCGGTTGAGGCGGCTGCTGCTGGTACATTGGCTGTTGATACGGAGGCATTCCTCCCGGATATCCTTGCAGAGGTTGCTGATACATCGGCTGCTGCTGCGGCATCTGATATGGCGGTGGTTGCGGCGGCTCCATGCCACCTATACCGGAAGACGGATACTCATTTCCACCGGCCATATGAACAGGCTCAGGTTGTGGTGCCGGCTGCGGCGCTGGCTGCGGATCGGCCTGCGGCGCTTCCGTTGGTGCCGCATCTCCTCCCATTCCGCCAAGCAGCGTAGCCACAAGCGAACGTGCAAACGGTACGGGAATCAACTGCATAATATTGGAATCAATTAAACTTCCGACTTTCAATCGGAACGAGATTTTAACGAGAATATCATCCTCCGGGATATTCTCCATGCCTTTGCCTTGCTGCAAATCCATCATGTCGATCCCAGGCGGAGAAATATTTACCAGCTTATTGAAGATGGTAGACATGGATGTGGCTGCGGAACCCATCATCTGATTCATCGCTTCTTGCACTGCGCTTAAATGAATCTCCGATAGTTCCTGCGGCGGTGCGGTACCGTCCCCTCCCATCATTAAATCGGCAATAATCTGCGCGTCGTCCGCTCGGATGACAAGAAGGTTAATGCCCTGAAAACCTTCTGTATATTCCACATGGACGGCAACATAAGGATGCGGAAACTCGTTCTGTACTTCTTCACGGCGAACGATGCCTACTTTCGGCGTGGTAATATCGGTAACCTGTCCAAGCAGGCTGGATAGCGCGGTTGCCGCGCTGCCGAACGTGATGTTTCCAATCTCGCCGAGCGCATCCTGTTCCAGCGGGGAAAGGTAATCATCAATATTCGGTTCCTGGTTTCCTTCATTATTGTCATCTATATCTTCTTCCAGATTATTCTGTCGCAGTAAAGCGTCAATCTCTTCCTGCGATAGCATTTCTCTACTCATCTTCTTCCACCTCTTCCTCCAACACGTTTTCAATCATGATTGCCACTCGGCCTTTGGATGTACCCGGTTGCCCCAGATATTTCGTCCTCTGTCCAATTCGCACCTTTACTTTGTCCTCCGTACGCTGATCCAATTGAATTACATCGCCTATAGCGAGATTTAAAAACTCGCCGACGGAAATAATGGAAGTGCCAAGCTCTGCAATAAGAGGGAGCTTCGCTTTACGCACCCTCTCCTCGAGGATCTGTACTTCCCGTTCGTTACGCGCTTTCTTCTGCGTGGACAGCCAATAGTGGGCAGACAGTTTAACCATTAAAGGCTCAAGCACGACATGAGGCAGGCAAAGATTAATCATTCCGGTTGTTTCGCCAATTTTTGTGCTGAAAGAGATAACCGCGACCGTTTCATTTGGGGAAACAATCTGCATGAACTGCGGATTGACCTCCAAAAACTCCAGTTCCGGTTCAATTTCGATTACCGTTTTCCAGGCTTCCGCAAAACTATACAGGGCTCTGCTAAAAATCCGCTCCATAATCGTTGTCTCGATTTCGGTAAGCGCTCCGAATTTATTCGGGGCTACTCCCTGTCCACCAAGCAGTCTCTCAAGCATCGCATAGGCAATATTCGGATTTATTTCCATTACCATTCTGCCTTCGAGCGGTTCAGCTT
>NZ_DFMZ01000064.1:706-5299 GCF_002375825.1 Aneurinibacillus sp. UBA3580 | reverse complement strand
GCATTCCTGGCAAATCATATCCGCTTCCCTCCCGAATACACATAGTTCTATATGCTAATAAACGAAAATCGTCGTTAACATCGCCCGGAGAATATCGGCGCGCAGCCGATCTCTGAGAGGTATCGGTACAGAAGACAATACTCTCCCTGTGGCCGTTTTCATCATCTGCATTTCTTTCAGCGAGATGAGCCTCTCTTCCCGAAGCCGTTCAATAATATTGTCACAAGCCGCCGCCGTTATACTCTCTCCGATGGTCTCCATTAACATGTTGTAGAAGCGCTGATTATCAATAATTTCGACCTTTCGGATGCGAATATAGCCGCCGCCGCCCCGTTTGCTTTCTACAAGGTAGCCTTTCTCAACAGTAAACCGGGTGCTGATTACATAATTAATCTGCGAAGGGACACACTGGAACTTATCAGCCAATTCGCTGCGCTGAATTTCTACGGCTCCATTGCTCTGCTGCAGAATTTTTTTCAAATGCTGCTCGATAATGTCCGATATGTTCCGCATCTACGCACCTCCCTAACCGGTTTTTCTTTTATCATATTTGACTTTGACTTTCTTTGACTTTAATTATAATGATCCTGATGAAAAATTGCAAGCCATTAATATTTTTATTTTTGACCTCATTTCAATTTTCTATTCTTATGTACCCTATTTTTAGCGTTTGTAACAGCAAAAAACCTGAAGCAAAATTTCACTTCAGGCTTTCTTTATATACTTCAATGAGTGGCAGGATATCAGGAAACGCAGTGACGCAGTCATCCGCACCGTCCAGTTCTCCCTCCGTGGCGAATCCGAAATCACAGGCAATTGTGTACAGTCCATTCACCTTACCTGCTTCTATATCGGAATGGCGATCGCCGACCATAACTGCATGTTGTACATGTAATAGAGGAGAAAGGGCTTCGCTTTTATGCCCGCCTTCCTTTTCCATACATCATTTTTATCCGATGCAACTTATCCAAATCTACCTGTAATATAATCTTCTGTGCGTTTGTCCTGCGGGTTGGTAAAGATGGTTTCTGTTTGATCGAATTCGATCATTTCGCCCAAAAGGAAGAACGCGGTATGGTCGGAGACGCGCGCAGCCTGCTGCATGTTGTGTGTCACGATGATAATCGTATATTTCTTCTTCAGCTCAAACAACAACTCTTCTACCTTCTGTGTGGAAATCGGATCAAGGGCGGAAGTCGGTTCATCCATCAGTACGACTTCCGGCTCCACCGCCAGCGTACGCGCGATGCACAGACGTTGTTGCTGACCACCGGATAAGCCCATAGCGTTCTTATCTAGACGATCTTTTACTTCATCCCACAGACCTGCCTGTGTCAGACAGCGTTCCACGATTTCATCCAACTTCTTCTTATTCCTAAACCCGTTAATCCTTAGGCCCGCTGCAACATTATCATAAATGGACATCGTCGGAAACGGATTCGGCTTTTGAAACACCATGCCTACCTGCTGGCGCACTGTAACCGGATCACGGTCAGAACTGTAGATATTCTGGCCCTCAAGCAGAATTTCCCCTTCCACTTTCGCACCCTCGATAACTTCATGCATACGGTTAATCGCACGCAGGAATGTCGATTTCCCGCAGCCGGAAGGACCGATAAATGCGGTGACCTTGTTTTTTTCGATTGTCATATTAATATCTTTAATCGCATGAAAATCGCCATACCACAAATTTAGGTTTTTCGCTTCAATCATTGTCATTGATCTCCACCTCTATATTCTATCGCTTTCTCGTAACCAAACGCGCCGATACATTTAATACAAGAACAATCAGGATAAGCGTTAACGCTCCGGCCCATGCCTGGGCTTGCCATTCCTTATACGGAGAAATCGCGTAGTTAAATACAAGTACCGGCATCGAGGCGATCGGTTCGCTGAGTGATTGATTCCAGTACATATTTCCAAATGCCGTAAAGAGCAGGGGAGCGGTTTCCCCAGATACACGGGCTACGGCTAACATAATACCGGTAATAATACCGCGCAATGCGGTCGGCAGGATAATCAGCATAATCACGCGCCATTTCGGAATGCCAAGTGCGAGACCTGCTTCACGGATATGGTTCGGCACCAGTTTCAACATCTCTTCCGTCGTACGCGTAACCGCTGGAATCATAATAAACGCCAGCGCTACCCCGCCCGCGTAAGCGGAGAATCCGCCCATCGCCAGTACGACCAGTGCATATACAACGATCCCGACGACGATCGATGGTACGCCGAGCATGATATCAGTCAGGAATGAAACCAGCTTACCGAAGCGGTTGCGTCCATATTCCGACAAGAAGATACCGGCCATTAAACCTACAGGTACGCCGATGGCCGAAGCAATCCCAATCAGTGTGAACGTGCCGAGAATCCCGTTGGCCATCCCCCCTCCCGCCTCTCCTGGAGGAGCCGGAAGCTCGGTAAAGAAAGACAAACTTAAGGCAGATGCACCTTTCACAAGCACATATCCAAGAATACTGAACAGCGGGGTAAGCGCCAACAGCATACTCAGGATCGTCAGCGCCACCATGAACTTGCTGAATGCGCGGCGGCGTCCCAGGTTCGCACTCAGTTTATTCACCTTTTGTTTTTTGGCAGTTTCTAATACGCTTTCCATACTTATTTCGCCTCCTGTACGCCTCTAGACGTGGACCAAACGAGGAAACGCGCGACGATATTCACCAGCAGCGTAACCGCAAACAGCAAGAAGCCAATTTCAATCAAGGTTGATAAGTAAATGTCAGAGGAGGCTTCGTTAAATTCGTTGGCAATGACACTCGCCATCGTATAGGCGGGATCGAATATAGAATCCGGAACTTCCGGGCGATTTCCGATAACCATAGTTACAGACATTGTTTCCCCAATCGCGCGGCCAAGACCGATAATCATCGCGCCGAGAATGCCTGAACGAGAATACGTAAGCACAGCCGTACGAATCATTTCCCATTTCGTAGCGCCGAGAGCCAAAGCGGCTTCACGCTGTGCATCCGGCACAACCATTAGCACTTCCCGCGAAATGGAAGCAATCGTCGGAATGATCATAATCGCCAGGATAACACCTGCCGTGAACATGCCTACACCAAAAGACGGGCCGGCAAAGAACGGGATGAATGTCCCTAGCGTGTTAATAAATACAGGAGCGATATACTCGCGAATGATGGGGCCTAATACGAAAATTCCCCATAAACCATATACAATTGAAGGGATAGCAGCCAGAAGCTCAATGAGAAAACCTACAATATCACGGAACCATTTCGGGGCGATTTCAACAAGAAAAATTGCGATGCCAATGCTAATAGGCGTCGCGATCGCAAGAGCCAACAGCGAAGAAACAATTGTACCATAAATGAACGGCCATGCGCCGAACTCTTCCATGACCGGGTCCCAATCTGAACTGAAGAGAAAGCCCAGTCCGTATTTCGCAAATGAAAAGCTCGATCCGCGGAACATCTCCCAGACCATAAGACCGAGCAGAGCAATAATTGAACAGCCAAAAACGTATGCGATTCCTTTAAATAATTGATCTCCATATCTCTTCTTCAAGGATTACACTCCCATTCTCTTGAAAAAAGCGGCAAAAAACCCCAAGGAGTTTTTTGCGCGCTATTTCCGTCTTACTTCTTATTTAAGAACCGGTTGACCGTCTACTTTTACTTTTTTCAGTTGCTCCACACACTTGTCTTGCAGTTCTTGCGGCAGCGGAGCGTACTGCAGGTCAGAAGCGAACTTCTGTCCATCCGTTACAACCCATTGCATCATAGTAAGCATTTTTTCAGCTTTTGCTTTGTCCATTTTCAAATCTTCCGGAATCAGCACCCATGTTGTACCAACGATCGGGTAGCTGTCTTTACCAGGCTGGTTGTTCAGCTCGATTTTCAAATCTTCCGGAACGTTAGCCAGTCCGCCTTTTGCGGCAGCTGTTACAGAATCAAGAGACGGAGCTACGAATTGACCTTCTTTGTTTTGAATTTGAGCTGCCGACATGTTGTTTTGGATAACATACGCAAGTTCAATGTATCCGATAGCGCCCGGAGTGTTTTGTACTTGACCGGCTACGCCTTCGTTACCTTTTGCACCAGTGCCTGCGCCATCCCACTTGATAGACTTACCAACCTTTTCTTTCGGCCATTTGTCCCCTGCAGCTTTGTTCAGGTACGTGGTGAAGATGTGGCTTGTACCGGAGCTGTCAGAACGGTGTACCGGGAAGATATCTGTGTCAGGAAGTTTTACTCCTTTGTTGTTTGCCGCGATTTGCGGGTCATTCCACTTTTTGATTTTGCCGCTGTAGATGTCGGCAATGTTTTGCGGAGTCAATTTCAAATCTTTAACACCTTCAAGATTATATGCAATGGCTACGCCACCAAGCGTTACCGGAACGTGAAGTACATTGCCGCCAGCAGCTTTGATTTCATCTTCTTTCATCGGAGCGTCAGAAGCCGCGAAATCAACTGTTTTTGCAGTCAACTGCTTGATACCGCCGCCGGATCCGATTGCTTGATAGTTTACTTTCACATCGGCATGCTCTTTGGAATACTCGTTGAACATTTTAGAGAACAGCGGATTTACGAAGCTAGATCCAGCGCCGTTCAGCAT
>NZ_DFMZ01000064.1:0-594 GCF_002375825.1 Aneurinibacillus sp. UBA3580 | reverse complement strand
CAGGCCTGCATCACCGCCTTCAGTCGGCTTTTGCTCTCCGCCAGCACCTGCTTGTTGTTTCTCTCCTTCCGGTTTCAGGCTCGTGCTAGAGCCGCACGCTGCGAGAGAGAACATCATCACAAGCGCGAAAAGTAGGACACCGAGTTTTTTCAACTTCACTGCAAAAATCCCCCTTATAATTTTTAGTGAATAAGTTTCGCCTTTGCTTTGGTGTGAAATAATTACGTTGTTCATAATAATCCAGGGATTTAGGCCCTACAAGGTGTTTTACACGATCTTTATCCTATCTTTACAAACCATTTACACCGTTAAAAACAAGGGATTTCCCAGCATTCCACAACGATTTTAATTCCCTATTTTTCTAGGCTTGCACGCTTCTCTGAGATAATTGTAAATTTAATGTTAAGAAAACGCTAAAAAGAAAAAGAGTGCTTGCGACCCGCAAACACCCCTCATTTTTTCCTAATTATTCAAAATATGACTTGCTGTACAGATTGACATTCTCCCCCGTTCGAAGCACGTGGGCTTCTTTCCTGCGAACACCTCACATACCGGCAGGAAGTTTCCTGCGGGCAGAGACAAGGCTATGGGCAG
>NZ_DFMZ01000062.1:12846-17758 GCF_002375825.1 Aneurinibacillus sp. UBA3580 | reverse complement strand
CCCTCCGCGTCACACGCTCCACAAGGAAAAAGTAACGTTTGGCACACGCCCCGCGAGTTTTTTCTCGCTTACGAATGGAGGGAAAGTATATGTTGCTTTATCACTGTAAAGTAACATATACTTTCCTATACCATAACGAAAGACCGTTCTGAAATCAGAACGGTCCTCTTTTTCATATACTAGTCACGCGTTACAAATTGAATATCAAGCGTACGCAGATACGTCTGCAATCCTGCATCCTGAATGGGCAGAATATAGGCCGGAGCACCGGATTCATTGTGGTGGGAATGCCATTTGCCCGGCGGAGTAACGAAAGCCTTGCCCGGTTCCCAATCGATGCGGAGCGGGTTTACGATTTGCTTCGTGACCGGATCGACCTGGTCACCGACAAGCGTATAGCAGCCGGGCTTACAGTCAACGACAAAGTCAAGTGCCACCGATTTATGGCTGTGCGGAAGCTGTATCGCCCCTATCGGCACTACGCCGAACATCGCCCATAACGTATGGGTAATCGTAAGCGTCTGATTGAAGGCCGCATTATTGAGCAGCACGGAAATCCGGTTCTTCTTGTGTGCATCCGGCGCTGAAGCCGCAAGCTCCAGCTCCGCCCTTACCTTTTCCCCTGCAAATAAAACGGGGCGGAAGCGGGGAGTGGTAGCGGTAACACCAAGATAATCAAGCAGCGGTGTGTCGAGCACATAATAGCATGTCGTATCTTCTTCCGCGACATGCTTGCTGGACGAGCCGGCAGGCAGTGTAAGAAAATCCCCGGCTTTCCAGTGTATTTGTACTCCGTCTATTTCCGTATAGCCTCGTCCGGAGATTATATAGTAGAGTTCGCTTGTGGCATTCGGATTTGTTTCCAGCCTCTCTCCCGCTTTGATGCGTATGAAATGAGCCAGCAGTGACGGGCTGGTGGCAGGATAGTCGGTGCCCAGCGCTTCGGAAAGATCAAGAGGTACGATGCGTGTCGGTCCTGTCGTATAGAGCTCTGCGGAGAATTCGCTTGCCGGGATTGGACTGATAAAGCCGGAGCCGATCGGATCGGCTGCCTTTGTGTACTCATAGAAACGGGCATCGCCAGCCCAATTTTCCCGAACTTCCCCTACAGCCAAATTTCCGGCTTGAAATGCGGCGGTCTTATTCGTCATCATGTTCTCCTCCTTATTTTCTGTGAAAATCATGAGAAAAGAAAGAAGGGGAGAGGAAAGAAGATCCAGGGAAGAAAAAGGCGTTCGCCTTTTTCCACATTGAAATCATACCCTCGTTCTTTTCTCTTTTTTCCTTCGTACTCCAAAAGTCAGCCGCCCTTCCCTCATTTCATGTCGGGGTTGCGGCTGAAACGCCATAGTAGTTTTCTGCCTTGTAGCTCCATGGTATTATTAACCTTAACATCGTGTCTAATATATAATTCATAGCCATAATATTCGTTATACGAATAAACTGAAATAAGGTGATAGAATATGGAGCTTCGCCATTTGGAATACTTTATGGCCGTAGCTGAAGAGCTCAACTTCAGCAGAGCGGCGGCGCGGCTGAACATTACACAGCCTCCGTTGAGCCAGCAAATTCAACAGTTGGAGAGAGAGCTTGGTGTTCCTCTTTTTCACCGTGAGAAAAAACGTATTCAACTAACCGGCGCAGGAGAATTGTTTCTGGTTGAAGTACGGCGGATTCTCGCCGGCGTGTCACACGCCGTCAAGGTTGCGCAGCGCGCCCATCGCGGGGAGGTCGGTTCACTGGTCGTAGGATTCGTAGGCTCGGCTACATACGACATTCTGCCGGCCGTGATCCGCGAATATCAGCTTCGCTTCCCCGACGTGCATATCTCTCTTTACGAAATGTCCACACCGGAGCAAATCGAGGCTCTCCGCCAGAATCGCATCGATATCGGAATCCTGCGGCCCCCTGTATCGGACCCTGCCCTGCGCACCAATATTGTCCAGGCGGCACCGTGCGTACTCGCTCTGCCTAAGAATCATCCACTGTTAGAAAAGAAAGAAATCCGTCTCGTTGACACAGCTCATTTCCCGTTTGTTGCCCTATCGCGAAAAACATGGGCAGGGCTGTATGATGAATTCCTCAGCCTCTGCAACCGGATGGGCTTTCACCCTATCATCCGTCAGGAGGCGCTGGAATTTCAGACCGTCATCGGTTTAGTGGCTGCCGGCATCGGCATTGCGGTCGTACCTGTTTCGGCCATGAATCTCCATACGCAGGATGTGGTGTACCGCAATGTAAAAGATGGAATGCCGAACGCTGCTATGGGCCTATCATGGCGCAGGGATGCCGCATCGCCTCTGGTGGATAAATTTGTACACATTGCAAAGAAATTTGTAATATCCGGTACGACTCAGGCACCCGGTACAATCCATACTCCCGGCAATGAGTAAATATTTTGTTTTTTTTAAAAAAGATGGTTGATATTTAAGCGGTTTCCTATATGATTAAAGTAGTTTCTATATTTATCCAGAAAGGAGATTGCGATGAAATATTCACTGCCGCTGGCTGCGCTGCTGCTGGCGTCTTCGCTTGTTCCCGCCGTTCCGGCTTTAGCCGCCGGGACCGAAAGCGAGATCGCTCAACCTGCAGCCTCAGTCAAATCTACAGAACACCTTGCTCCGATTCCTCCTGCCGTACAAAAGTCAATGGACAAGTTATTTTCCCTGCAGCCGGAATTAAAAAGACTGCATGTTACTGGCAGCTATCCCTCAGAGGGAGACGGGCGATTTGTCGTAACCCTCAGCAATCAAAAGCCGGAAGAGGCTTGGAATCCAAAAGGGCTGTCGAACGCTCATCTGATTTTCGATAACAGCACCGGAGAACTGCTGGGATTCGATCTGCAAATCTGGGAATGGGCATCCGATAAGATGCCGTCCCGTCAGCTAACATTGGAAGCCGCAGATCGCTTTCTGACCGAATGGTTCGGAGCGGAAAACAGGCAGAAATTCGGCAAACCGGAATCCAATGGCGCCGGCTCCTCAACCACACACCACGATGACGGAACAAAAACAACATGGGCAACTCGTCATGCGGAGTTTCCCCTTGTGCTGAATGGACTTCCCGTATCCGGCGGCGGAGGGCCGCATCTGGGTGTCGACTCTTTCGGTCATGTCGTGAACTATACATATACCCCGATAGATTTAGACAACATTTCTGTACCGAAGCCGGATACCGCCAGACCCGCGGAAGAAATCAAACAAAAGGCAGTTACCGCTGACAGCATAGACGTAAGCTACATAGAAGCACAGCCGGAAAAATACACACGGCTTTCCGTTAACACAAAAACGAAACCTGTACTGCGATATGACTTCCAGAGGTATGGCTACCTTCATCCCGTGACGGGCAAACCGATCGATACGTTGAGCGGAAAAGAAATAGATAAAAACAGGCAGCCTTCCGTCTCCAAACAAGAAGTTACGCTTCAACCGAAAGGGCAGCCCATTATCGTCCGTTCTGAAGACGAGGCAAAGCAATTAATCGGACAACTACTTGGCATGGCTGACGCCCGGACAAAGCTGCGCACAGCGGAACATCGAGTTCCTGAAAATAACGAAGACAACCCGCAGCAAATGTATGAATTCGACACCGAGGATCACCAAATTTTTTCATATGTTTTGGTAGATAAGAGGACAGGACAAGTCCAGCATGCCAGTGTGCAGGTAAACCGGGAACCGCAGGAACAGGCGGCAAAAGTCACGAAAGAGGAAGCATACGCCACAGCCCTCTCTTTCCTTCAGACATATGCCAGTCCGACAGCCAAACAATTGGAGTCGATCGATTTCTCCTGGGAAGAGCCGGAACTTCCAGCCTGGGTCGATAAAAGCAAACTGCCGGAAGGAATTCTTGAAAATCAATCAAATGAATACTCTTTCTTTTTCCAGGAGATGCATCAAGGCATTCCCGTACAGGACCGTTCCTATCAAGTAACGGTGGACAAGCAAACAGGAAAAGTGGTTGGATTCTCACTTGCTGTTCCAAAAGAAAAGCTGGAGCTGCCTGATGCCAAAAACATCGTAACGAAGACGCAGGCTGTGACGATGTTTTTGAAAAACGAAGCGCTGAAGCTGCAGTACATTTGGCCGCAGTATATGAATCAGCGTGCACCGGCTCCGATTCTTGTCTACGGCTGGGACAATTCGAAAGGTTATGGATACGTGGATGCTACAACAGGCGAATATGTAAACGTACCTGTGGAATGGGACGAGGAATAAGGATTACCATCTCAGACTCTTTCCATAAGAAAAAAACCGCTCAGAGAGATTTCCTTCCTGAGCGGTTTTTTTTTGACGGCGGGTTTAATAGCGAGCCGTCAGCATCTTCTTGCGCGTGTAGAATTCGACCCCGTCGCGCCCGTTGGCGTGCAAATCTCCGTAGAAGGAATTCTTGTATCCCGAGAACGGGAAAAAGGCCATCGGAGCAGGTACGCCCACATTGACACCCAGCATCCCGGCATCCATCTCATCACGGAACTGGCGCACCGCTTTGGCACTATCAGTATAAAGGCAGGCACCGTTGGCGAATGCGGACTGATTGGCAAGCGCAATGGCTTCCTCCAAATTGCTGACGCGGACAACCGAAAGTACCGGGGCGAAAATCTCATCCTTCCAAATCGACATGTCTGTCGTCACCCGATCAAAAATGGTCGGACCGATAAAGTATCCTCCCTCGACTTGTACCTTATCATTTCGTCCGTCGCGGACCAATACCGCGCCTTCCTTTTCACCGGCTTCGATATAACGAATGGTCCGGTCTTTATGCGAATCACGGATAACGGGTCCTAAGAAGACACCTTCCTCCAGTCCGTTGCCCATTTTGATGCTGTCCGCTTCTTCTCGCAGACGGCGTACAAGTTCGTCCCCGATCTCCCCTACGGCGACGACCACCGCGCACGCCATGCAGCGCTCGCCTA
>NZ_DFMZ01000062.1:0-12736 GCF_002375825.1 Aneurinibacillus sp. UBA3580 | reverse complement strand
CTGAACCAAAAGCGGCGCTGATAATATTTTTGACTGCTACATCCATATCGGCATCCGGCATGACAATGGAATGGTTCTTGGCGCCGGCCAGCGCCTGTACGCGCTTTCCGTGTGCTGCGGCCGTCTTATACACGTATTCCGCTACAGGCTGTGAGCCAACAAACGAAACCGCCTTAATGTCCTGGTGTTCGAGAATGCCGTTCACCACATCATGCGCTCCGTGTACGATATTGAGCACACCGTCAGGAAGCCCCGCTTCCGCAAAAAGTTCCGCCAGGCGGTTTGCCAGCAGCGGCGTACGCTCGGAAGGTTTTAATACAAAGGTATTGCCGCAGGCGATCGCCAGCGGGAACATCCAGCAGGGCACCATCATCGGGAAGTTAAACGGCGTAATGCCGCCGACTACACCAAGCGGGTAACGATACATCCCGGATTCAATGCCTGAAGCAATGTCAGGGAGCTGATTTCCCATCATCAGCGTTGGGGCTCCTGCTGCAAATTCAACGCACTCAATGCCCCGTTGCACCTCACCGTATGCTTCATCGTAGCTCTTCCCGTTCTCGATGGTAATAAGGCGGGCCAGCTCTTCCCATTGATCCACGAGCAGTTGCTGGTACTTGAACAAAATGCGTGCCCGACGCGGCACCGGCATTTTACTCCATGTCTGATACGCTTCCTTCGCCGCTTCCACCGCCCGATCTACATCCTCGCGTGTAGATACAGGAACGCGCCCGATGACTTCTCCCGTCGCCGGATTTGGCACTTCTTCATAACGTGCAGCCCTGGCCTCTACCCACCGACCGCCTATAAAATTTCTTACTATCTCTGCTTGACGTTTCATCATTGTCATCCCAACCACCTCAATTGCCTAAATTTATTTCTGTGTAATCTTCTTCCTTTTTACTATAAACCGATTATAAGACGTTTACATTAGACAGTGTGTAAAAACTTCAATTTTTCATTTTGACTTGTTGCCTACCTTTTTGTATTCTAACGGCAATAATTCAGGCTGAAAACAATAGAATTTTAGACAAAACGTATATCAAAAAAAGGCACCCTGCTCAAAGGATGCCTTTTCACCGTCTGACATTGGAGAAACGGAAGGGTACTGCCTTACCCGGAGATTGCCGCCTCTTTCACCGGAATGCCAAGAATCACCGTGCCCTCTATCAATTCAACCGGATAGGTTCTGACACAGCCTATATCCGGCTTCTGGACCAGACCGTCTTTGAGATTAATTTTCCTGTCATGCAGCGGACAAAATACGTAATTGCCGCTGACGATCCCTTCGGCCAGCGGCCCGCCTTTATGGGGACACCGATTCTCCACGGCCTGGACTTCCCCGTTTGACAACCGGAACACAGCGATTTCCCGATTCTCAATGTACACCACTCTTCCTGTTTGCACAGGCAGAGATTCAATCGGCCCAATCCTATATCGTTTCATGCTTCATCCCTCCGTTTTACAGGCTGCTTGCCTTGATCTCTTCGAACATCGTCTCGCGAATTCCAGCATCCCGCACGATTTCTTCCCACGGATCGACAAGTTGAGCCAGTGCAATATCGATGCGCTGCAGCAGCAGCTTGCGGCCCTCCTTATCGTCAACAACCACGCGTTTGATATGCTCAAGCCCCATGCGCTCCACCCACTCGGATGTTCGCTCGCCGTACTGCCCCGTCTCGCGGTAGTACTGCAGATAAGCGCCGGTAATATCAAGCACTTCTTCCCGCGTTTTAACCTTGCACAGTAGGTCCCCCTTGCGCAGATTAACCCCGCCGTTTCCACCGACGAAGATTTCCCAGCCTCCGTCTACGCCTACGATGCCCAGATCTTTAATGCCGGACTCCGCACAATTGCGCGGGCAGGCAGAGACGGCCATTTTAACTTTTGCCGGTGTGTTGAGCCGTTCGTATTTCTTCTCCATGTCGATGCCCATCTGGATGGAATCCTGCGTGCCGAAGCGGCAGAAGGTTTCGCCTACGCATGTTTTGACCGTACGTACGGCTTTAGCGTAGGCATAACCCGAAGGCATCCCTAGCTCTTCCCAGATTTGCGGCAGATTTTCTTTGGATACGCCAAGCAAATCGAGCCGCTGGCCCCCGGTAACTTTAATCATCCGCACCTGGTATTTCTCCGCCACATCGGCAATGCGGCGCAGCTCCTCCGGCGAGGTCACTCCGCCGTACATTCGCGGTACGACGGAATAAGTACCGTCCTTTTGAATGTTGGCATGCACTTTTTCATTAACAAAGCGGGAATTCCGATCGTCCGCGTACGCTTCCGGCCATACCATACCCAAATAGTAATTCAGTGCGGGACGACACTTCGAGCACCCTTCTTCCGTATTCCATTCCAGTACATGCATCACTTCTCTCATGTGCGTCAACTGTTTCTCGCGGATGGCGGCAACCACTTCATCATGGGTCAGCGGCGTACAAGGACAAATGCCTTCCTTCTGTATACCTGCGGAGTCGAACTCATCCCCAAGGGCATGGCCGAGAAGCTGGGTGACGAGCGGCTTGCATCCGCCGCACGAACGGGACGCGCCGGTACACCCTTTGACTTCATCTACCGTAGTAAGCCCCTTTTCTTGAATGGCGGAAACAATATCCCCTTTAGATACACCATTGCATCCGCAAATGATCTCCTCATTGTCCAGATCAGCCACTGTATCTGCGCCGCCGCTTCCGTTTCCTTCTGCCGCAAGACCGAGCAGGGATACGTGAATTTTAGGGGTCATCTCCGCCCGGTTTCGAATCCATTGAAACAATCGGGATGATTCGTTCGTATCGCCGAACAACACGCCGCCGATGATCCGGTTGTTCCGGACCAGCACCTTTTTATAAACGCCGTTCCATTCGTCATGTATACGAATGGAACGAGTATCCGGTCCATCCATAAATTCACCGGCTGAGAAGACATCGACGCCGGAGACTTTTAATTTTGCGGAGATTACCGAGCCCTTGTAAGGTGCAGTTTCAACTCCGCAGAGCCGTTTGGCAAGCACCGCGCCCTGCTCATACAGCGGCGCAACCAGACCGTAGACAATCCCCTGATGCTCGGCACACTCCCCCACTGCATACACATGGGGTCGGTTCGTCTCCATGTAATCGTTAACCACGATGCCGCGATTGACTTCAATATCAGATGCCCGGGCTAACTGTACACTGGGCCGGATGCCGACCGCCATAACCACCAAATCGGCTTCGACGCTTGTACCGTCCTTAAAGCGAAGCCCGGTAACGCGGTCGTCTCCGAGAATTTCTTCCGTTTGCCTGGAAAGCAAGAACTTCATACCCTGCCTCTCAAGCTCGGCGCGCAGCATCTCCGATCCAGTCGAATCCAGCTGTCGTTCCATTAAATAATCGGAGATATGGACCACGGCCACCTCCATGTTCAAATTCAGAAGTCCCTTGGCCGCTTCGAGTCCCAAAAGTCCGCCGCCGATAACGACGGCTTTTTTATATCGCTTTGCTGCCTCCATCATCGTCTCGCAGTCCTTGATATCCCGGAACGCAATAACCCCTTCCCTGTCGGCACCCGGCAGCGGGAGTATAAACGGCACCGAGCCGGTAGCAATAATCAATTCATCATAAGGCTCGCATACACCTGTGTCGGTATAAACAAGCTTATTCTCCGTATCGATACGATTGACGGTATGCCCGGCATACAGGCGAATATTATTTTCTTCGTACCAGTTCCAATTGTTTAAAATAATATCGTCCATCTCGGCGTTCCCGGCCAGCACGGACGACAGCAGGATACGGTTATAGTTCGGATGCGGCTCACTGCCGAATATCGTAATGTCATACCGCTCGTTTCCCAGTTTCAAAATGTGTTCGATCGTATTGATCCCGGCCATGCCGTTACCGATAAGCACAAGCTTTTTCTTGTTCATGCTTCTTTTGCTCCTTTCGTGTAGGGGCTGTAGACTCCACCGGTTCAATGCGGACCGCGCACGCCTTAAACGACGGCATCCGGCACTGCGGGTCCAATTCCGGCAGTGTCAACCTGTTGATACATTGCTCGTCGCCCCAGTGAAATGCGACAAATACCGTATCTTCGCGGATATCCTTGGATACTCTCACATCGACTTCTATCGTTTCGCGTTTTGAGTGGATACGCGCCCGCGCACCGTTTACAAGTCTCAGACGCTCGGCGGTTTCCGGATGAATCTGCAGCACAGGCGCCTGCGCCCGTGCATAGAGCGCAGGCGTCCGCCGCGTCTGCACGCCGCTGTTGTAATGGTGAAGAAGGCGCCCCGTCGTTAAAGTAACCGGGTATACATCATCGGTGCGCTCGGGCGGTGTCAGATGCGGAACATGCGCGAGTCTGGCGCGGCCATCCGGGTGATAGAACACACCCTCTTCAAACAGGCGTTCTGTTCCGGGAGCCCTTTCGTCTGCACATGGCCAGAAGACCCCTTGCTCCTTCTCGATCCGCTCATACTTTATTCCGCTGTAATCAGCCACTCCCCCGCGGGAGGCCTTTCGCAGTTCTTCAAAAATATCACGTGCTCCGCCATACCGAAATGTCCGCCGCTGTCCTAAAATATGCGCTATATCCTGAAGGATTCGCCAGTCGGGCCGCGCTTCTCCGGGAGGCGGCTGCACCGCTTTGCGGAGCATCACCCTTCCCTCCAGATTCGTCACGGTTCCTTCCTTCTCCAGGTGGGAGGCGCAGGGAAGAATCAAATCAGCCAATTGTGCGGTCTCTGACATATACAAATCAACGACAACCAGGAGCGGAAGCTTGCGCAACACCTCTTCGACGAATCGGGCATTAGGGTTGGATACGACTGGGTTGGATGACAGCACAATCATTCCCTCAAGTTCTCCCGCTGCAGCCCGTTCCATCATCTCATACGCGGACACTCCCTTCCCGGGCAGGCGGCTTTCCTTAATGCCCCACACCTCCGCTATATGTCTTCGATGTTCCGCATTTTCAATGGAACGGTAGCCCGGAAGCTGATCAGCCTTCTGCCCGTGTTCCCGTCCACCCTGTCCGTTCGCCTGTCCGGTCACGGCTCCGTATCCCGAACCAGGCTTGCCGATTTTGCCCGTCACCAGTGCAAGGTTGATGAAGTTGCGCACGTTCTGCACGCCATATGCGTGCTGTTCCACGCCGCGGGCCGTAAAGACCATCCCGCTCTCCGCCTGTCCATATATTCGGGCCGCCTGCACAATATCTGCCTCCGGAATGCCCGTGATGTGTGACACTTCGGACATCTGTACCGTCCGGATATAGGCAGACATCTCTTCCCAGCCAACGGTATGGGCAGTGATGAATTTTGAATCATAATATCCCTCTTCGATTATCACTTTCAGCATGCCGTTAACCAGCGCCGCATCCGTGCCCGGCTTTGGCTGCAGGTGAACATCCGCCATCCGGGTGGTTCCCGTTGCACGCGGGTCAATTGCGATGATGCAGGCTCCGTTCGCTTTGGCTTGACGGAGGTACGGCATCATGGTCGGCTGGCATTCCGCTATATTAGTGCCGGCTAAGATGATGCATTTGGCAAGCGGAATATCTGCCAGGGGATTTGTCATTCCACGGTCGATCCCAAACGCCTGGCTGCCCGCCGCTGCCGCTGCCGACATGCAGTACCGGCCATTGTAATCGATATACCGGGTGCGAAGCGCCACCCGTGCGAATTTACCGAGGAGATAGCCTTCTTCATTCGTCAAAGAACCACCTCCATAGACACCGATGGCATCAAATCCATGCGCTTTTTGAATATCGCGCACTTTTCTTTTGAGCCACTGCAATGCCGTTCGCCAGGAGACCGGAATAAATGTACCGTGCCGGCGAAGCAATGGGGATGTAATCCGTTCTTTTGTAAAAATCGGTGTATGCGCCTCCAGCCCTTTTACACACATGCGTCCCTGTACAATGCTGTCTTCTTTATTAGGAGTAATCGTAAAGCGGGAAGAAAACGGCGTGTTTTCTCTGTGAAAAAGCATGGTGCACTGCATGCTACAGTACGGGCATCGCGTCTGATTCGTTGTAGACACTGTGTATCTTTCATTAATCTGACGAAAATGCTGCAAAAACCCACTCATGGCTTCCCTCCTATTTCAGATCTGGTGTAGAGACAATCATTAAACAGCGGACCCGGTTGATGTTTTTTTAACCAGTGATTCGCTCCAGCGCTGACTCACAGCAAGCATCGTAAACAGCGCAAGCCCCACGATGACGGCCAACACGATGAATCCGGGTGTATACGTCCCTGTCATGTCCTTTAAAACACCTAACAGAGAAGGAAGGAAGAAGCCACCTACTCCACCCGCAGCACCGACGATTCCAGTCACGATGCCGATGTCTTCTGCAAAACGTTGAGGGACCAACTGAAATACCGCGCCGTTTCCAAGTCCGAAGCTCGCCATAATCAACAGCAGAAACAACAGCTCCAAACGAAGAGAAAACATGGCGGATACGCAGAGAAACAGCGTTAAAATGCACAGGAAAAGAGTTTGCAGGATACGCACACCCCCCCATTTATCCGCAAGCCAGCCCCCGATCGGGCGAAAGAAGCTGCCTGCAATCACACAAAACGTCACAAAGTCACCAGAACGAATGGTCGGTAGCTGGTATTGTTCGTGGAAAAAGAGCGGAAGAAAGCTGACCATTCCTACAAAGCCGCCGAATGTGATGCTATAAAAGAAGCAGAACAGCCACACATCTTTCACTCGTACCATGCGTACATATTCCCGCAGCGGTTTAGCAGGCGGCGGATTCGGTGCGTCTTTCGCCAGTAAAACAAAACCGGCTAAAACAAGTGAGACGGGAATCATCGCAAGTCCGAAGACGGCATGCCATCCGCCGAAATATTCAGCCAGACGCGGAGCGAACAATGTGGCGAATACCGTACCGCTGTTGCCTGCACCCGCGATGCCAAGGGCCAGGCCCTGGTAACGGGGGGGATACCACCGGCTGGCGAGCGGCAGCGCGACCGCAAAACTGGCTCCCGCGATCCCAAGCAAAAAGCCATATGCATACACTTCATATAACGTAGTACCGAACATCCACAACAAAAACAGCGGAATCAGTGTCAGCGACATCCCCAGCACGGCGCTTCGCTTGGCTCCGATACGGTCTGCAAGCAGCCCCATAACCACACGCATGATTGAACCGCCAAGAATCGGCAGCGCCACCATGAATCCTTTCTGCGAGGCGGTTAACTGCAGGTCTTGGGTGATATACACACTTGTAGCCCCCATCAGCACCCATACCATAAAGCTCACATCAAAATATAAAAAGGAGCCCAACAGGGTTGGCCAATGACCACTTTTCCAAAAATTTCGGATTTCCATATAAGAGACGCCTCCTTCCGTAGCTAACTATGTTAGTGGTGATGGCTTTATTGTATAAAAACAGTGTTTATATGTTACTTCTTGTGTCATATTACCTGACATACTCTTTGAATGTTTCACATAAAAAAAGCCGGATGAAACTATCATCCGGTTTAGTCAGTCAGACATGGAAATAGGAAATGAACTCTTATGACAAATTTATTTATTTATATTTTCTGGTATTTATCCTTTATATCGGCGGGGCGCATGTATTTTACGCATTGGAGGGGCTTTTTTCTGTGTGATGCTGCTCATTGCTTCTCTCATCTTCTGCCGGTCGATCTCCCTTGAAATGCTCAGCGTAACCCCGATGCCCAGCAAGGTGACCAGCAGCGAAGAACCCCCGTAGCTGATTAACGGAAGAGGAACACCGGTAAGCGGAATGGCGCCAATGACCCCACCAATGTTAATAAAGATTTGAATGGCTATCATGCTGGCTACACCGTACCCAACCAGCTTTGAAAATACGTCTTCTGAAGAGATGGCGATAAACATCATTCTCCACAGCAGGAACAAGTAGGTAAACAAAAAGCATAAAACACCGATAAACCCGAATTCTTCCCCGATAATCGCAAAAATGAAGTCCGTATGAACCTCAGGAAGATACAGATATTTTTCTATGCTCTTGCCAAGGCCTGTCCCGATGATTCCTCCGTGCGCCAGTGCGCTAAACGACTGTGTGAGCTGATACCCCCAACCAAGCCCGTCCATTCCATCGTCCCATGGGTTTAAGAAAACCAAAAAACGGTTCAAACGATAGGCTGACAAGAACGTATAGACAACACCGAATAAAAGAAGCGGAATGCCCAGGATCAGAAGATACTTTAACCGTGCTCCTCCAACGTAGATCACGCTTGCCGCTGTTAATGCCAGAATCGCCGCCGACCCCAGATCAGGCTGAATCGCAATCATGACAAAAAACAGCGACACCACCACAACGGCGGGGATGAATCCTTTTTTTAAATCCCAGAATTTCTCCCCCTTTTTTGCGATAATACCCGCCAAATAAATGATTAACGCAATCTTCGCAAATTCCGCCGGTTGAATCTGCAACGGACCGATATCAAGCCAGCTTCTGGCCCCGTTTCGCTTTGCCCCGACACCGGGGATTAGTACGGCGACAAGCAAAAAGTAGGAAAAAGACAGAACATGAAAGAAATACTTTTTATAAAAAGTAAACGGAATATTCATCGCGACCAGCATAATAAAAATGCCAAGCCCCACACGAACCAAATGGTTTTTCACATAGTAGGCGGCATCACCGTATGTATCGATGGCCTCGATAGAGCTTGCGCTATATACGACCACTACACCGAAACAAACGATAATAAACGTTAAGATTAGCAGCCAGAAATCCGGCCTTCCTCTTTTATTCATCTCGCTCTTCTCCTCTGGTATCCTTCACAATGTATGAAAACTACACCTCATTTTAACACAAAATGGAAGAAAACCAACAATAAAAAACGAGGTGCGAACGCTGAACGGACGCACCCCCGTTTTCTGTGATAATTGTGAGGAAAGAAGGAGAGACAAGAGGGAAAAAGAGCTACTACCGGGTTGGCATACTGCCGCACAAACCGAAAGACATGAAGCCAGTATAGCTCTGTCTCAACTGCTTTATGTCCTAATTACCTGTCTTTCTAAAAGCATGGTATAATGAAAAACAAAATCGTAAGTATGGGGGAATTCCGATGGCAACGGAAGACATTCTCTCCGATCGTCAAAACCGCATGGATCATGATCGATTGTTTAAAGAATTGATTTCAACGTTTTTTGAAGAATTTATGGCGCTCTTCTTTCCCGATGCGTATGAGGCCATTGATTTTGAACATACCTCTTTCTTATCCGAAGAGTTGTTTACGGATATTCTGAAAGGAGAGAAACGGCGCGTCGATCTTCTCGTGGAAACGCGCCTGAAAGGAGAAGAAAGTCTTATCATCATTCATGTAGAGCCACAATCGTATGAACAAACAACCTTTCACGACCGGATGTTCATTTATTTCAGTCGACTGTATGAAAAATACCGCAGACGCATTTTACCGATCGCCGTCTTCAGCTATGATAAAGTCAAAGAAGAACCCGATACGCTCCACATCTCCTTCCCTTTCTTCGATGTGATGACATTCCGGTTCTTAAAGGTCGAACTGAAACGAAAGAACTGGCGTGACTATATCCAGCAGGACAATCCGATAGCGGCGGCGCTGCTTAGCAAAATGGGGTACACACCCGAAGAACGAGTCGAAGTTAAAAAAGAATTTCTTCGCATGCTGGTGCGGCTGGAACAAGACCCGGCTCGTATGGCATTGCTTACCGGCTTTTTTGAAACCTACTTGCCATTGAGTGAAGAGGAAGAACAACACTTGCGCATGGAATTACAAAAGCTTGATCCTGACGAGGAGGGACGAATTATGGAGTTGACAACATCCTGGCATGAGAAAGGAAGACAAGAGGGGAGATTAGAGGGAAGATTGGAAGGAAGACAGGAAGGAAGACAGGAGGGAAAACGGGAAGCGGTCCATGTGCTTTTGCAGGCGAAGTTTGGAGATGCTGCGAAAGCTTTACACGAAGATATACAGAAACTAACGAAGGAGGAACATATCGACGAACTGTTGCTGAAAGTCACGGGAGCGCCATCGTTACAGGAAGTAAAAGACTTTATCCAGGAAAAGGTTCCCAAACAAATAGAAAAGAAACGGTTGCAGTAACAAAATGAATTTCGCCACATCAAAAACATAAGGAGTAAATCGCCCAGAGTGAGGGCGATTTTTCTTTTCCATCCTCGGTTTCTAAAGGGGGACAGGAAATGTAATCGGAGGAAGTCTCCCCTTTTGTTTCTGCTTCTTCTGCTCCTTGCACTTGATTTACCTTCAATCCATCAAGAATAGGCTGGAAATACTCCAAAGGGTCAGGATGCGTTTCAATGCGTAACGTATGCTTCATAGACTTTGGCTCATGATAGGGCTGATATGAGATATGGAAGTAATGATCAGGGTATTCCCGAATATGAAGATGGTACTTGAATCCCGTTTTCCCGATATACTCTTTAATCCCGTAGTAATCACAAATGTTCTGCTTGAACGGGTTGAAGAATGACCAATAGACATCTCTGTATTCAATGACGATTCTGTCGATGGATACCTTGATGTTGCTCATGTGTTCCCCCTCAAAAATTTTCACGAATTCTCGCTGAATTAGAGGGAAGGTGGCTAGCCCTTACCACATGACCTTCTGTATGATATATAAACTGGCACGTTACCAGATTGATGATGTCCTGCTATACACAGTAATCGCTACAGGTTCAGAAAAAGTTGCGATTCTCTTAAAAGGAATCTCATTATTTTTCTCACCCTAGTTGTCGATGTATGACTGAAATTGTTGCATGAAATATGAATTATAGAGAAACGGGAGATAACGAAGGTCATGATTTTGAAAACAAGAACGATAGGAACTGAACATATTGAGGGTGAAATGAAAGGATTGGAGACGGGAAATAGGTTATATATTTCAATACATGCCATGATGTACGTACAAATAAATCAAGGAAATATTGTACAGGCATGATTAAGGTTATGTTTGTTAGTAACAGAGAAAGAGATTCATTCGGCACTGGGTAGCCCCATTACTTTAATTCTCCCAAACTATTCCGATTTCCTCAAACGAGGTATTACTTTCACTCAATCCCTCAGGATCATCTGTTCCAATCATTTCAATTTCTCTTTTAGTTAATATTATTTTAGCGTCTGGTCTTTTGATTTTTCTAGCATATATCGACTCTAATAGATCAATTTGCACATTCGTCATCTCATAATAATCTCGCCAAGACTCAATCGCAGCTTCATATTCCATTAACTGTCTCTCTAAAAGATAACCACCATATTGAATTAATCTTACGATATTATCAATAGAGATAATATTGTCGGCATCTCCCCAAAAAGCTGTAGTAATAGAGGGTATAGACATTCCATCTTCTCCCTCTTCCAAAAGATACTCTAATGTTTCATTTTTTGCTAACTCAAGGACTTCTTGAGGCGCTTCTTTAAAAAAATCAATAGCTGTAGAGAACTCAGTACGATTAACATTCTCATTACGAAAAGCCCCAACACAATACTTATTGTTAAACGTAATTGTTCCTCTTCCTCCTGAACTATCAACAACGCTGTAGTTTATTCCGTCCCAAGAATGTTCATAGGATAATTCAGGATAGTGAGCAACCATAATTGCATGTGCAATTGACGCAAGTATACAACCATCCCACAGACTCTTTTTATTCAATCCATTATTCAAAATAACTGGCTTCATTTTTTCCTCCTTTTAGGCTTAGAAGGTGTTTTTTTCTTATTTGGTTCATTTGAGTCAGAGGGTAATTTGTTTGATTTATCTCTATTTTCTTTTCGAGTTAGCACTTGAGCATTACTATAACTGTTCGTTCCACCTTTATCTTTAGGTATAATGTGATCAATCTGCCACTCATTCGGATCTGGTGTAACACCTTTTTTGCTCTTTTGTGGCTTGGTACAGATTTGACCTGATAAGTCAGATTTAACTATGCCACCATTTCGCTTCATATTCTCTTCTATTATCTTTTTCTTTTGGGCGGCAGTAAAGTCCTTTCCAGGTCCTACATGCTTAGAATCTTCAAGATGTGAATAAGGACCTTTTCCTGTTTGAGCATTACTTTTCTTCTCAGCACTATGTTTTTTCGGTTTTTGAGGTTTACCTGTCCCCTGAGTAGCTTTATCCCTGTTGTTTCTTCCAATGGCTATTGAACCTCTTTCATTACTTATCGCCTCCATAGCCTGTGGTGTTGCTCTTACTACCGCCTTTGCCGTTTGCTTAGCAACAACCGATACACCTTTGGCTCCTACTAAGCTTACACCCGCATTGCCCCCAAATTTCCCAACGACATAGGCTCGCTGCTCGGAGCTTAATTTCTGAATCCGCCAACTTCGCCAGCTCATAAGCTAATAGTTGTTCCATTTCCTGTACTCGTTCCTTTGCTCGTTGTACCATCAACGCCGCTTCTCGCTCTGCTTCCTCCGGTTCCTTTAGTTGGCGGGCTAGCACGCTTTCGATATGGCTTATGTTGGCTTTTAGTCCAGTTGCTTCACGTTGTAATTCATCTATCCGACGAAGTATTTCCAGCCTTGGGTGTCCGTCCTTTGGGTCAACCAACTGTTCAAAATTCTAGTAGCTGTCTTATTTATGTTGCCATTTGCAGATCGGTACTGCCAGATGTCTCAACTCATCCGCCTATCGCCGTAACCCCCGGTCCTTCTGGCAATATCCCCTTACTTCCTCCATTAGTGCTTCATACTCCGCTTGTGCCTATGCAATAAAGCACAGCTTTTTTTCTGCTTCCTTTACTTGTTTTGCTATTTTCCTTT
>NZ_DFMZ01000129.1:0-12701 GCF_002375825.1 Aneurinibacillus sp. UBA3580 | reverse complement strand
CCCTCCGCGTCACACGCTCCACATGGAAAAAGTAACGTTTGGCACACGCCTCGCGAGTTTTTTCTCGCTTACTAATGGAGGGAAGGTATATGTTGCTTTATCACTGTAAAGCAACATATACTTTCCTATACCATGAAAAAGGACCTGCGGCTCCTCCCGGAAAACCGGGAAGAGGAGCAGGTCTTATTTTATGCAGATACTTCCCTTAACATATGCATTGGAACAAAATACGTCTGCGGTCTATCGCTTTCCTCGGGATTATAGTAGACGAGCAGCAATGTATCTTCTCGCTTTATCTCGCCCAATGATAGGTAAATGGACAAGTTAACCGGTACAATCTCCAGCATCGTGTGTTTGTGCAACTGTTTCTCATCAAGCCCAAGCGCAGTGAACTCCGCTCCGGCAAGTTCCGGCTGCCGGGCCAATAGCTTCAGCAGACGGGATTGCTCCGCTTTCCGGACTTCATGCGTCCACCACACTTTCCTAGGCTTATATTTGTAGTTCATGAAGTAATCGTATTTCATTAATCCTTCGATTACCGGCAAGCACTCCGTGTCTCTTTCTCTCAAGAACATATGCAGACGTGTGAACAGGTCTTCCAATTGGTGACCAATGCGCGACCACCCCCGCTTTTCCCAGAAATCCCCGAACTCCTGGAAAAAGTCGAAAGCAGACGCGAATTCCCGCTCAATTAAATACAACAGTGTTATATCCATACGATGCGCGTTCCAGTACTTCTCCAGCACATCCTCCACCCGTTTAATCCGAACGATATCCGAAAACGGAAGAACACGGTTTTCTAAAATTTCATACGGCGCATGATCCATGTACTTATAGCCGTATTTCTCCGCGCTGATACGCATGCCTGTTCCGCGCAGCATTTTCAGGAAACCGAGCTGCAGTTCTTCGGGACGCAGTGCAAACACATCGTTGAACGTTTTGCGGAATGACATGTAGTCCTCTTCCGGTAGACCCGCAATTAAGTCAAGGTGCTGGTCAATTTTTCCGCTCTCTTTGACTTTGGTAACCGTACGGGCCAGCTTGGTGAAATTCTGGCGGCGTTTAACGATATCGTTCGTCATGTCGTTGGTGGATTGCACACCGATTTCAAACCGGAAAATGCCTGGCGGCGCATGCTCGGCCAGATAATCAAGCACCTCAGGCCGCATAATGTCTGCAGTAATCTCAAACTGAAACACACATCCCCGGTGATTTTCAATTAAAAATTGAAAAATCTCCATTGCATACTCACGTTTAATATTAAATGTACGATCGACGAATTTAATGAGCTTGGCCCCGCTCTCGATCAAATGCAACAAATCCCGCTTCGTCCGTTCAATATCAAAATACCGTACCCCCACCTCAATACTGGAGAGGCAAAATTGACAGGAGAACGGGCAGCCGCGGCTTGTTTCAAAATACGTAACCCGGTTGCCGAGATGAGGTATATCTTCTTCGAAGTAAAACGGAGACGGAATACGATTCAAATCCAGCTTCGGACGGGGTGGATTGACGATCACTTCGTCTTCTTTTCGATAGGCAATTCCATAGACAAAATGATACTTTTGCTCGCCTTTCATTTCCGTCAGAAGATGGTGAAACGTTTCTTCTCCTTCGCCTACCACAATAAAGTCAACATCGGTCAGGCGGTTCATCCAGTACTCGACATCGTATGACACTTCGGGTCCGCCGAGTACAATCTTGACTTCGGGCATAACCTTTTTTAGCATGGAGATAATCTGAATGGTCTCTTCGATGTTCCAAATGTAGCAGGAGAAACCAATCACATCCGGTTTCCGTTGAAATAAATCGGATACCACATTCATTGCAGGGTCCTTAATTGTGTATTCCACAAGATCTACCTCGAAATCTTCCTGGCAGAATGCCTTCAAATAGCGCAGAGCCAGCGAGGTATGGATGTATTTTGCGTTCAGTGTCGTTATGAGCACATTCATGAAATGCAATCCCTCATTTTAAATGGATTTCTGTGTGATAGTATAGCATTTTTTTGCATCCTTTTTCTAATCAATCCGTATAAGAAAATAAATGGATACTTTTCGATGAAAAGAGGGAATCGCATGCTGCGTTTGCTGCTGCTTTTGACAATCATCGCCTTTATCGTATGGTGGTTTCAATATATTTTCAATCCGAAGCGAAAACTTATGTCTGCGATTGAGAAAAAACAGACGTTCTTCCTCGATGACGAAGACAATGTGCGCCGCAATCTGCTGTTAACGTACAAGGGAGTTTTATTTGAGGGCGAGAAATATCTGGGGAGCATGGAAGACCGTTTTACCGTGACCAAGATTTCGCTCTGGCCGCGTCAGTCGAGCAGGTTAAAAGGACTGACCCGTGATGATTTCTTTGAGATTTCGGAGATTATCCGTGAGAACTATCCGGATGCGGAAATCGAATGGGGAACACCGGTGAAAGAATTCTTGCAGCGAGAATAAGAAATCACGAACATAAAAATCTCCGCCGTTGCTCAATATGCACGGCGGAGATTTTTATTTGCTGTTTATTACGCTACGCTTGCACGTATGCCTCACGAATAGCGGCGATGATTTTGTCGGCCATCTCTTTTGTGCCTACGGCTTCATCTTTATTATCGGCGATGTCGCCAGTGCGTACACCGGAGTTCAGCACGGTATGAACCGCTTGCTCGATCGCGTTCGCCGCCTTCTCCAAGCCAAATGAATACTTAAGCATCATCGCGGCAGACAGAATCGTTGCAGTCGGGTTGGCAATTCCTTTGCCTGCAATGTCCGGTGCAGATCCATGTACCGGCTCATACAAACCGAAGTTACCGTCCGCCAAAGACGCCGACGGCAGCATACCGATCGAGCCTGTCAGCATGGACGCTTCATCGCTTAAAATATCACCGAACATATTCTCCGTTACAATCGTGTCGAACTGCTTCGGCCAACGGATAAGTTCCATGGCGCAGGAATCAACCAGCTGATGGCGCAATTCTACATCCGGGTAATCCGGTGCGACTCGTTCTACGACTTTACGCCATAGACGGGAAGACTCCAGCACATTCGCCTTGTCCACGGAGGTCAGTTTCTTGCTGCGCAGACGTGCCACCTCGAACGCCCGACGCACGATTCGCTCAATCTCATACTCATGATAAATCAATTCATCGGAAGCGACTTCGCCGTTTTCGGTTTCATAGCGTTTCTTCTCGCCGAAATAGAGGCCGCCTGTCAATTCGCGAATCACCATTAGATCCACGCCTTTGACGACTTCTTCTTTCAATGCGGACACGCCGACCATGCAGTCGAGCATAAACGCCGGACGAAGATTGGCGTACAGACCCAATTCCTTACGGATACCCAGAAGTCCTGTTTCCGGACGAAGGTGCGCCGGGTTGTTATCCCACTTCGGACCGCCCACTGCTCCGAGCAACACAGCATCAGAACGGCGTGCTTTATCCAGCGTATCCTGGGGCAGCGGTGTGCCATCTTCATCGATGGCGCACCCGCCCAAACGCGCATATTCAAGCGTAAAACTTACATCTTCGAGTTCTTCGATGACTCTTAGTACATTGACCGCCTGCTCGATAACTTCCGGCCCGATGCCGTCCCCGGGCAGTACGGTGATGGTAAACGTTTGACTCATGCCTCGCTTCCTTCCTCTCTACATCACGACTTCTACCGCGTCGCCTCTTCGTGCAACCAGTTTATTCAGCGCGCGCAGATAAGCTTTCGCGCTCGCTTCCAGCACATCTGTGCTAACCCCGCGTCCCTGCACTGTGTAATCGCCTTGGGACAGGCGGACATACACTTCACCAAGTGCATCCTTACCGTGGGTGACGGATACAATCTTATAATCCTCCAGCACCACTTCTTCGTTCGTAACCCGGTCGATCGCTTTATAGATGGAATCAACAGACCCGTTGCCGCATGCCGCCTCTTCCAGCACTTCGCCGTTTAAGGTACGCACGCGTACGCTCGCCGTCGGTATCGAGTTGTTTCCGTATGAAAGCTGAACATTCTCAAGCGTGTACGCTTCCGGCACATCAACCAGCTTGGCGTCGACAAGCGCCACGATATCTTCGTCGCTTACATCTTTCTTGCGGTCGCATAAGTCTTTAAAACGTGCAAACGCGTCGTCCAGCTCTTCCTGGCTCAACTGGTAACCTAGCTCTATCAATTTATCTTTGAAAGCATGACGTCCCGAAAGCTTGCCGAGCACAAGGCGGTTTGATTTGAAGCCCACGCGCTCCGGACGAATGATTTCGTATGTGGTTACTTCTTTCAATACGCCATCCTGGTGGATACCGGATTGATGGGCAAACGCATTAGCGCCCACAACCGCTTTGTTACCCGGCACAAACATTCCGGTCAAGCGGCTGACAAGCTTGCTTGTGCGGGCGATTTCTTCCAGCTTCAGATTGGTGGTCGCCTGATAGAAATCCTTGCGGGTATCGAGCGCCAATGCTACCTCTTCTAAAGCAGCATTACCAGCGCGCTCACCAATACCATTGATTGTGCCTTCTACCTGAGTCACACCCGCCTGGATGGCAGCTAAAGTATTGGCAACAGCCATTCCGAGGTCATCATGACAGTGGCAGCTCAGCTTTACATTTTCAATGCCCCGCACGTTGTTTAATAGCTGGGTGAAAATATTAGCGTATTCGGCCGGTGTGGTATATCCCACTGTATCCGGAATGTTGATGATACGGGCGCCCGCATCGACAACCGCCTGCACCACTTCAATCAGGAACGGAATCTCGGTACGCGAACCGTCTTCACAGGAGAATTCCACCATATCGAAATATTTCTTCCCATGCTTTACGGCAGCAACCGCATTTTCGATAACCTGTTCCTTTGTCATATTCAGTTTATATTTCCGATGAATCGGCGACGTGGCAAGGAACGTATGAAGGCATGCCGATTCGGCGTCCCTCAGCGCTTCCCACGCTTTATCGATATCCAGCAAACGAGCACGGGACAAGCTGACGATCGTTGAGTTCTTGACCCGTTTTGCAATCTCACGAACGGATTGTAAATCTCCAGGGGAGGCAGCGGCAAACCCCGCTTCAATCCGGTTTACCCCCAGGCGCTCCAGTTGCAAAGCAATTTCTAATTTTTCCTTCGAACTTAAGTTGACTCCCGGGGACTGTTCACCGTCCCGCAGGGTGGTATCAAAAATTTCAATGGTACGCATTCCCTCGCCACCTCCACAGTTTTTGTCTTACTCCTTACTTCTTGATCCAGGCCATCATTTCACGCAATTGCTTACCTACCTGCTCGATTTGGTGTTCCTTCTCAATACGGCGGCGCGCTCCGAACGCGGCACGGCCGGACTGGTTCTCGATAATCCAGTTCTTCGCGAATTGGCCGGTTTGAATTTCTTTTAATACTTTCTTCATTTCTTTCTTCGTCTCTTCCGTTATGATGCGCTGACCGACGCTGTAGTCACCGAATTCAGCCGTGTCGCTGATGGAATAGCGCATGTACTCAAGGCCGCCTTCGTACATCAAATCTACAATCAGCTTCAGTTCATGCAAACATTCGAAGTAGGCGATTTCCGGTGCATAACCCGCTTCTACCAGTGTCTCGAAGCCCGCTTTTACCAGTTCGGCTGTACCGCCGCACAGTACCGCTTGCTCCCCGAACAGGTCGGTTTCCGTTTCTTCACGGAACGTTGTCTCAATAACGCCCGCGCGCGTGCAGCCGATGCCGCTTGCATACGCCAGACCGATTTCTTTTGCTTTTCCTGTTCCGTCTTGGTAGATAGCGAGCAATCCCGGTACACCGAAGCCTTCCGTATATACGCGGCGAACCATGTGGCCCGGGCTCTTTGGTGCTACCATAACTACGTCTACGCCCTGAGGTGCAACAATCTGCTCGAAGTGGATATTGAAGCCATGTGAGAAGAAGAGCGCATCTCCGTCTTTCAGGTTCGGTTCGATTTGCTCTTTATACACTTTCGCCTGCATTTCATCAGGAAGCAGAATCATAATCACATCAGCACGCGCGGCAGCTTCGTCTACCGTCAGCACTTCAAATCCATCGTTTTCCGCCTGCTCCCAGGAACGGCCTTTGCGAAGACCAATGACCACTTTCATACCGCTATCGCGCAAGTTTTGTGCTTGTGCGTGTCCCTGGCTACCGTATCCAATGATGGCAATCGTCTTGCCTTTCAGAACTTCTTGGTTTGCGTCTTTTTCGTAGTACATTGTAATCATGGAATTTCCTCCCCTATTCTGTGTGCTGTTTTGTTTATATTAAATGTGTTGATAGCAATGGTTATCGATTATACTCTGGCAAGTGTTGCGGCACCACGGCTGATCGCAGTCACGCCCGTACGCGAAAGCTCTTTAATACCGTATGGCATTAAGAGTTCAATTAACGCATCGACTTTTTCGGAATCGCCGGTAACCTGAACAACCAGAGAAACCGGCCCTACGTCGACAATGCTCGCGCGGAAAGGCTCAATAATACCTTTAATTTCAGAGCGTGTTCCCGGAGTTGCCTCTACTTTAATAAGCGCGAGCTCTCTGGATACCATCTGACCGCTGCTCAAGTGCTGTACTTTCAGTACGTCGATGAGCTTATGGAACTGCTTCATAATTTGCTCGATGGTATTGTCGTCGCCGCGCGTGACAATAATCATGCGCGACAGCCCCGGCTCTTCAGACTGGCCAACCGTAATGCTGTCAATGTTGAAGCCGCGCTGACCCATCAGGCTGGCGACCCGGGTTAATACACCCGGCTGGTCATTGACTAGAACTGAAATGGTGTGCTTTTGTTCCATGTTATTTCTCATCTCCCAAAACCATTTGGTCAAGTGTGTTACCTGCAGCGACCATCGGATATACGTTCTCTTCCGGCTCAACTACGAATTCAACAAGAACCGGTCCATTTGTATTCATCGCTTCTTGCCATATCCGCTCCGCCTCTTCTTCTGTCGAAGCGCGCAGACCTTTGATGCCGTAAGCATCGGCAAGTTTGACGAAGTCAACGCTCACGCTTAAGTCGATTTGACTGTAGCGATGCTCGTAGAACAGTTCCTGCCACTGGCGAACCATACCGAGGCATTGATTATTGATAATAACAATCTTAATCGGCAGATTATGGTTGGCAACAACCGCCAATTCCTGCTGATTCATCTGGAAGCCACCGTCGCCGCTGACCGAGATAACGGTTTTATCGGGATGCGCCATCTGTGCTCCGATGGCAGCGGGGAAGCCGAAGCCCATCGTACCGAGACCGCCCGAGGAGATGAAAGAACGCTGGTTGCTGAATTTAAAATACTGGGCCACCCACATCTGATGCTGTCCTACGTCTGTCGTCACAATCGCATCTCCGCCGGTCGATTCGTACATGATTTCGATAGCGCGCTGCGGCTTTAATCGACCTTCCGGACTCGGTTTGTAGCTGTACGGATGCTCTGCGCTCCATGCCTGGATTTGTGCCACCCATGCATCGGAGTCAGCGCGCCCGACTTTCGGAAGAGCAGCAAGCAGCACGTTTTTCACATCACCAACAATCGGGATA
Source organism: Aneurinibacillus sp. UBA3580 (assembly GCF_002375825.1). Taxonomy (NCBI): domain Bacteria; kingdom Bacillati; phylum Bacillota; class Bacilli; order Caryophanales; family Paenibacillaceae; genus Aneurinibacillus; species Aneurinibacillus sp. UBA3580. The sequence goes on along the minus strand of NZ_DFMZ01000129.1, from coordinate 5,193 downwards.
TAAGCGTTGATGTTTTTGCCGATTTCAGCCGGGTCGATATCGATATGGATAATTTTTGCGTTCGGTGCGAACTCTTTCGTCCGGCCCATCGTAATACGATCGTCAAAACGTGCGCCCATGTTAATCAGCAGGTCAGTATTCAACAGCGCCTGGTTGGCGGCGTATGAACCGTGCATCCCCGGCATGCCCGGACAGAGTCGGTGCCCTCCCGGGAACCCGGCAAGACCCATAAAGGTCGGAATAACCGGAATGTTCGTCTTTTCGGCAAATTCCAATAATTCTTTTTCCGCTCCTGCCGCTACGATTCCGCCACCGGAGAGAATGACCGGTTTCTTCGCTTCAGCAATGGCTTTGACCATCCGCTCGACTTGCAAGCTGTTCGGTTTTACGGTCGGATTATATGTGCGGAGCTTTACCGTTTCCGGATAGTAGAACGGTGCTTTCGCGTTGTTTACGTCTTTTGGAATATCAATGAGAACAGGTCCCGGACGTCCGGTTGTCGCAATATGGAACGCCTCTTTGACGATGCGCGGTAAGTCTTCCACATTGCGGACAAAATAATTATGTTTTGTAATCGGAAGCGTAATCCCTGTAATATTCGCCTCCTGGAATGCGTCTGTTCCGATTAAGTGCTGGGCTACGTTTCCTGTGATACAGACCAGCGGCACTGAATCCATATGGGCTGTAGCAATTCCTGTCACAAGATTGGTCGCTCCCGGTCCGGAAGTGGCGATGACGACGCCCGGCTTCCCCGTTGCGCGTGCATATCCGTCGGCCGCGTGAATCGCTCCCTGTTCATGGCGCGTCAAGATATGTTTCAGATGACTCGAATAAAGCGAGTCGTAAATCGGCAGGACAGCGCCTCCCGGATATCCGAAAACATACTCTACACCTTCTAATAGCAGGCAACGTAGCAGCATGTCGGAACCCGACATTACCTCTCCCATTTCGATAGGCGGCAAAGAAGCTTTTCGATTATCAACCATCGCCGTATCTGTGCTCATGATTCTTCCTCCTTCTAAAAATTATCTCCCCATTGTTAAAATAGTCTAAAAATTTATACTGAACAGAGAACGGGTTTATGACCGCTCTGTCCGAGAATCAGAAAATAAGATGGAAAATAAAGAAAACCCTTTCATCCCCTGACTTTTATTCAATCAGTCTGGGGCGAAAGAGTTTCGCGGTACCACCCAATTTCATTGCTGCCTTACGGTCAACAACCTCAGCGGGTTGACAGTGGCCAACCCTGGCACATAACGCGTGCCATACGGCCTATCCCTACTAAAGTCACCTCTTTCGGAATAGCAACTCAGGGGTGAGATATATATAGCGTTCTTGCCCGGCTTCCACCATCCCGGACTCTCTGAGAAGAAGAGGCCATATACGCGTCCCCGTCGACGTTATTGCTCATTTATTCACTCAATTTTTAATTCATAAAACTGTGTAATCATTTGTTATATTACATGCAATTATAGACAGGGATAGAACAAGTGTCAATACGAAAAGTTAAGAAACTTTATAAAAAAGGCATTTTGTTACACAGCTGATTCAACCGAATGTTCGGCTTTGAGTGCTGCAATCGTATCTTCAATACTTTGGTTTTTAGTACCGTTCAGAATGATATTCAACAAAATCGCCGCAAAACTTCCTGTTACAATTCCGCTTTCCATAATCAAGCGCAGTCCTCCCGGAAGCCCGGAAAATACATCCGGTGCAATGGATACACCCAGCCCTAATCCTACGGACGTAGCGATAATTAACATATTTTCTACCCGGCGAAAATCTACGGTAGACAATTGACGGACGCCGGAAGCCATTACCATACCGAACATCGGAATCATGGCACCGCCGAGTACCGGATTCGGAATCACCGTTGTCAGCGCCGCTACTTTCGGCAGAAGCCCAAGTCCCATGATAATGAAACAGGCCGCAACGACAACACGTCTTGTTTTAACGCCTGTAAGAGCCACCAGTCCCACGTTCTGCGAATACGTAGTATAAGGGAATGCCTGAAAAATACCTCCGACAACCTGAGCCATACCTTCCGCCCGCAGCCCGCGCTTAATATCCTTTCCGTCAATTTTTTTCTCGCATACATCGGCCAGTGCGAAGAAAACGCCGGTAGATTCAATCATGCTTACAATTCCTACAAGAACCATACTAATAATCGCGGTCAGATGGAACGTCGGCATGCCGAAACGGAACGGTTCAACCATATGGAACCAGCCGGCTTTGCCTACAGAAGAAAAATCAACAAGTCCCATGAAATAAGCAATCGTTGTACCGATTACCAGAGAAATCAGCACAGAAATTGATTTCCAGAATCCTGTAAAAAAGCGGTTCATCAAGATAATAGATAGCAGCGTAACAGCCGCCAGGAACAAATTTGTTGCGCTGGCATACCCCGGCGTATCCGGTTGACCTACGATATTGCCCATGGCCGCACCGATAAGCGAAGCACCGATAATAACAACGACCGAACCCGTCACGACCGGCGGGAAAAACTTCAGAATTTTGTCCATGAACTGGGATAAAATCATAACGATAACCCCGGCAGCAATAATGGCACCGTATATAGCTGTAATTCCCTGGGCATTTCCGATGGCGATCATCGGACCCACCGCCTGGAACGCACATCCCATCAAAATGGGAAGTTTAACGCCAAAATACTTTCCTCCGACAACTTGCAATAGAGACGCTACTCCGCACGTAAATAAATCGATAGAAATTAAGTATGCAATCTGTTCCGGCGTCATTCCGATAGCCGGGCCAACAATCAAGGGAACGACTACCGCACCCGCATACATGGCCAGCACGTGCTGAAAGCCGAGCGTTCCTAATTTCCAAAACCCTACTTTGTTTTGCACAAAAATTTCCTCCTAAATAGTAACCATCTTTCTCGTTTCGCTGCTTTATGCCTTAACGGATTCTTCGACAAATTGGACTTTCCCGTCCGAAAACGCCGCGATCCGGGCAAGCGACTCTACCTTAAATCCCTTTTCTCGCAGGCGCCGACCACCATCCTGGAATGCTTTCTCGATGACGATACCAATCCCTACAACTTCGCTGCCGGCCTGCTCTACCAGGTAGGCCAGTCCGGCAGCCGCTTCCCCGTTTGCCAGAAAATCATCGATAATAAGGACCTTCTCACCGGCACCGAGAAACTTCTTCAGCACCGTCACTTCGTTCGTTTCGTTTTTTGTAAAGGAATGAACCTTCGTTACGTATGCTTCTTCATTCATCAGCGCCGATTTCTTTTTGCGGGCAAATACCATTTTGACATTCAATTTCAGCGCGGTGGTCAGCGCCGCTGCAATACCGGAAGATTCGATCGTCAGGATTTTCGTTACTCCTGCCTCTGCAAAACGGCGTGCAAACTCGTCGCCAATCTCCATCATGAGAACGGGATCGATCTGGTGGTTCAAGAATGAATCCACTTTTAGCACTTTATCTCCCAGTACATGCCCTTCTTCGCGAATTCTCTGTTTTAGCAATTCCATCTGTATCCTCCTTATGTGATAAAACGAAAAAATCCGGAAGCCGTCTGCTCATGATTACGAGCGAAAACGGTCCTCCGGATTGCAAAACCCTCCTGATCATCTGAACAGGTTACAGGTATTCTTTCCGCGAAAGTCGTCATTTTCACTCGTAGTCAGATTGTTTACGGCAATCTGGTAGAAACTTGCGGGCCATATTCCCGCGATTATACGAGTTTTTGTATTCGTTTTTACTGATGGTGTCATTATACCTAATCGGCCGCCAAAAATAAAGTTCGGATTTTTAAAAATCCGAACTTTATTCGAGTGATTTCGTTTTATCGTTCGTCTTCATTCAATATTATTCGTCTCTGCACGGCGCAGTGCAAGTACGGACAGTGTACGCACCATCGCTCCCGTACCGCCGGCAGGGGATAAATCATCCGCCTTATCAGCCCAAGCCGTCCCTGCAATATCCAGATGAACCCACGGCGTGCCTTCAGCGAACTCTCCGACAAACAAACCGGCCGTGATTGTACCCGCGTTACGGCCGCCGGTGTTCTTGAGATCCGCAATCTTGCTCTTGATTTGTTCCATATACGGTTTATAGCCAGGGAGACGCCACAGCAACTCGCCCGCTTCACCGGCCGCTTCCATAACCTCTTCCATCAGCGCTTCGTCATTGGTCAATGCAGCGGTTGTGCAGGTACCAAGCGCTACCAGTGCGGCGCCTGTCAGCGTCGCTAAATCGATAAGATAATTTGCCCCTATTTTGCGCGCATAACTCATACCATCAGCCAGAATGAGGCGGCCTTCCGCATCAGTGTTGAGAATCTCAACCGTTTTGCCGCTCATTGTCGTAATCACATCGCCCGGCTTGAGCGCAGAACCGCTTGGCATGTTTTCCGTCGTTGGAATGACGGCAGCGATATTGACGGCCGGCTTCAGCGTACCGATGGCTTCGAGTGCACCCAGCACGGCGGCTGCACCGCCCATATCACCTTTCATCTCATCCATACCCGGACCCGGCTTAATCGAGATGCCGCCGGAGTCAAACGTAATGCCTTTGCCGACAAACCCGATAACATCCTCCCACTTTTCTGTGCCCTGATATTTAATCGCGATAAGCTTCGGCGGCTCCACCGATCCCTGGCTAACGCCCAGCAGACCGCCCATACAGTATAATTCCATGTCTACCTTGTCGAGAATTTCCACTTCCATACCATGACGTTCGGCGATTTCTTTCGCTTTTTCGGATAGCACTGTCGGGGTTAAATAGTTACCCGGCATGTTAACCAGATCACGCGCCAGATTTGTGCCGCGCGCCAGTGCTTCAGCTACGCGAGCGCCCTCTTTGACCTCTTCGAGCGCATCGCTCTTGCAAAGAATCGCGAGCGCTTCAAGTTCCGGCTTCTCTTCCGTTTCTTTATGATATCCAGGAAAGCGGTAATTAGCGAGCAACGCACCTTCAAGCAACGCATGGGCCGCATCGTAATCGCCAAGTACTTTTGCTTCTTCATCAAGCGCGAATACAATATCCGTCAGCTTGGCTTTCAGCGCTTCTTTTACGGCACGTGCACCGATTTCTCGCAAGTCCTCAAACGAAAGTTCTTCCTTTTTGCCAAGACCGATCGTCATAATCCGGCGCGCCGGTACTTTGCCGAACGTATGTATAAACTGGACGCTCTTCTTTTTGCCGCTAATTTCTCCGTCTGCG
>NZ_DFMZ01000121.1:0-14824 GCF_002375825.1 Aneurinibacillus sp. UBA3580 | reverse complement strand
GGACAATATTATAAATTCCTGCTGAACCACAGCACATATTTGCATCTTCCATCTCTACGAACTCAATCCCCGGTATGCTTGTCAGAAGTTCGAGCGGTTCTTTCACGACTTTTTGTACATTCGTCATATGACAGGACCGTTGATACGTCACCCGTTCACCCGAACGTGTCTGCAAGTCAGGCAGGCCGCCGCACGCAGCAAGTACCTGGCTGATGTCTCTCGATTTTGCGGAGAACACGTTCGCTCTGTCAGCCCATTCTTTCTCATTTGCAAGCAAGTGGCTGTATTCATACAACATAGCGCCACATCCTCCGGCGTTATTTACGATGAAGTCAATATCAGCCTTTTCAAATGCGGCGATATTTTGCCTGGCAAGCCGCTTTGCTTCCTCTATTTCTCCGGAATGCGCGTGCAACGCGCCGCAGCATGTCTGTTTTGGAACTACAAGAACATCACAACCCGCTTCTGCGAGCAGCAGTACAGATAAACGATTGATACGTTGAAACATCGCATCCATAATGCATCCTGTAAAAAAACCGATTGTATACTTCTTTTCGCCTTTTGCTTTTACTCTGACAGGGGCTTGATTGCGTTCCGCAGGCGAAACGGCCGGAGGTGTGATTGCCTCAAAATCGCCCAGATGATAGGGCAATTTCTTCATAATTCCGGACGCGCGCGCCGCTTTTTGCAGCCCGCTTTTTTGATAAAGCCAAAGCGCGCTGGCGGTAAGTTTCATGATTCGGCTGCTGGGAAATACTTTTCTGAACATAGTCTTTCGCAGAAGGCGAACGGGAGCGGAAAATTTCTTGCGTCTGACGAGCGCTGCCCGTGCCGCTTCGAGAATCGAACCGTACTCAACTCCCGTTGGACAGGCCGTTTCGCAGGCACGACAGCCAAGGCATAAATCAAGCGGCTCTTCGAGTACCGATAAATCCGTAATTCTCCCTTCGCCGACCATTTTCACAAGGTTAATCCGGCCCCGCGGGGAATGTGTTTCTTTTCCCATCGTGGCATAGGTCGGACATACGGGCAGACAATAGCCGCACTGTACACAACTGTTTGTTTTTTCATACTGAAATTCTTCTCGCAATTGTTCGAGAGACTGGCTCATGTTAGCTCAACTCCAATTTTTGTCCTGGTTCCGGAAAAATTTTGCCGGGATTCATGATGTTGTTCGGGTCCCATACTTTTTTAATACGCTTCATCATATCCAGGCCGATGGCTCCCAATTCCATCTCCATAAAGGGAGCTTTCATTGTTCCGATGCCGTGCTCGCCGGACAGCGTTCCGCCGAGTTCAATCGCCGCTTTAAAGATTTCAGCAACCGCCTGTTCTACACGGCGCATTTCTTCCCTGTCGCTTTTATCGCAAATAATATTCGGATGAAGATTACCGTCACCTGCGTGACCGAATACGACAAGATGAACACGATACCGATCCCGAATTTCCTGCAGCTTTGCGCACATTTCCGGAATTTTGCTGCGTGGTACGGTAGCGTCTTCTGAAATTTTCGTTGGTTTGATACGGACGATAGCCGGAGATACGAGCTTGCGGGCTTTCCATATCTCCGCTTTTTCGACTGCATTTTGCGGAATGCGAATATCGCGGGCCCCTACGGATTTGCATAGCCGGGATACCTGTTGAACCTCATCCTTCACGGCGGCGGGATGGCCGTCCAGTTCGATCAAAATAATCGCTTCTGCATCCACGGGAAGACCGAGCGGTTCATAATTTTCAACCGCTATGATCGACGCCTGGTCCATCAACTCCATTTTGGAAGGCAAAATACCGGCCGATAGGATTTTTGAAATGGCGCTTCCGGCGTCAATCAGGCTATCAAATACAGCCATAACCGTCTCGGAAGCAGGTGGTTTCGGGAGAAGGCGCAGCACTGCTTTCGTAATAATGCCGAGTGTGCCTTCCGATCCGACAATGAGTTTCGTTAAATCGTAACCCGTCACATTTTTTACTGTGCGGCCGCCGGTTTTAATGATCTCTCCCTCAGGGGTAATGACTTCCAGGCCAATCACATAATCTTTGGTCACTCCGTATTTCAATCCTCGCGGGCCCCCCGAGTTCTCGGCCAGATTGCCGCCGATGGTAGAAACATGGGAACTGCTCGGATCAGGAGGATAAAATAAGCCTTTTTGTTCGGCCGCTTTATGGATATTCGCCGTTAACACACCGGGCGATACAACGGCAATTAAATCTTCTTCGTTTATTTCAAGCAAATCGTCCAGCACCGATAAATCGAATACCATGCCGCCGTGAACCGGAAGCGGTCCTCCGCTTAAGCAGGTGGACTGACCACGCGGATAGACGGGAATTTTTTCACGATTAGCAAATTTCACAAGTGCCGCCAGCTCTTCCACGCTTTTTGTCTGAATAACAACGTCCGGCAGGAATGTACCAAAGGAACCGTCAAACGAATAGCTGAAACGATCGCTTTCACTCGTTAGGACATTGCCAGTTTTCACGATGTTTATCACTTCTTCAATATGAGCAGATGTCATTGCCTTCATGTAATCTTCTCCCTTCCTGTCTGGCTATATCGAATAATCTTTTAAGAACAGACTTAACTTCTTCTCCGCATTTTTTAAATGAATGACACACTGGATTTTAGCCAGCTCTGGCTCTTCCGCTTCAATGGCCAGCAGAATATCCTTATGTTCTTTATATACAGCCTGGCGTTTTTGTTTTAATTTCATATTAGGCTGGAGAGTAATCTTTAGTGTCCTTTCATAAAGAGCAGAAAGACTTTCTAGCATTTGAATCATAATGGGATTTTGCGTAGCCAGAATAATCGAACGGTGAAATTCTATATCGGCATCCATTCCACTTTTGCCCTCATCGAGCGATTCGTTTTCAAGCCGTTTTAATACCTGCTTCATTCTCTCGAGCTGTTTGGGCGTACGTCTGAGCGCGGCCAGATACGCTGCTTCAGGTTCCAAGATCTTTCTCATTTCAAATAAATGTTTAATGCTTTGTACGTCATCGCTTTCGATTCGCATGCGCTGCAAGATAGCCGGGCCTGCCACCTCTTCTACATAACTTCCTCCTCCTTGACGGGAGGAGATGACACCGGCTGCCCGCAGCACGCTTAACGCCTCCCGGATAGGGATCCTGCTTACGCCGAAGCGCGCGGCCAGTTCCATCTCTGTGGGCAATTTTGAACCCGGAGGAAATTGTCCGGTTTCGATCAGATTCAATAATTCACGTGATATGACCTGTGAAATTTTTTCTTTTTGAGCCATCCTATGCCCCCATATTTTCATGTCTCTTTTATTAAATAGAAGCTAATAATTTGTCTAGCAAATCTAATAAATTTGTATAACAAATTAAACCGTTTTAATAAAGATAATTTTGAATTTTTCGTTTTCCACACTCCTTTTGTTTTTATAATAACCATAACATCAAAAAAACACAATAAAATTTGTAATACAAAAATTAGCCTGTATTAGGAATTTGTATAACAACTATTTGTTTTTTCTTCTTTTACCTTAACTACATTCAACTCGTATCCTCATTCATTTCTTCCGTCCTTGCCATACATTTTCTAAAATAAAAAATAGGATAGTAGCTCCTATATGGAACTGACTATCCTAATACAATACAATCTTAATTTAAGAACCGAAGATTGGCTTTTTCAAATTCACAAACGCCCAGATGTTTTCACAACAGGGAACCAGCCAGGAGTATTCATAATTGCTTGCCAGAGCGGGTCCGGAATCACTAAACGGGCTTGATCATCTTGTGTCACGGTAGTTTGGATTTCTGTTTCCCGTTCCTGCTCAATTTTTTCTACCCAGTCTGGTTCAATGATGATTTCACGTCCGAGTGCGATTAGCGGAACGCCGGTTTGCAAAGCTTTTAAAGCGTCATCCGGTGTACGAATGGAACCAACGCCAATGATTGGCACCAGATGACCAACGCGTTCCTGGATTAACTCTATGCGTGAACGTGTACTCTCAACACCGCGTCTCGGATGAGACCAGAAATCCATAAGCGATACATGGATATAGTCGAGCTGTTTATCTGCAAGTACATCGAGAAACGCAAGTGTGTCAGCCATGGTGATTCCAGGAGTTTCCGCCTCTTCCGGTGACAGGCGGTAACCGACAAGGAACGGATGCTTGGCATGTTCAGCTACAACCTTTTTCACCTCATCTATAACTCTTAGGGGGAAGGTCATTCGTTTTTCCAAGCTTCCACCCCAGCGGTCGTCACGACGGTTTGAATGTGGTGAAAAAAACTGCTGAATTAAATACCCGTTGGCCCCGTGTATCTCTACGCCATCAAAACCTGCTTCAATCGCCCGGCGCGCGGTCTCACCAAAAGCGCGTATCATTTCTTCAATTTCCTGATCAGTTAACGCCCGAGGCACTACAGCCCCTGGCTGCTCCGCTGCAATGGCGCTTGCGCTTACCGTTTCTCCATTTGGAACCAATTCAGGCGGGCACATTCTTCCACCGTGGAAGATCTGCAAAACAGCTCTGGTACCTTGTTCCTTAAGTGCAGTGGCTAAACGACGTAAACTGGGGATCATGTCGTCACTATCCGCACCAAATTCACCGGCAAACCCTTTTCCGTTCGGAGTTACGTATGCGCAAGCAGTAATGACCATGCCGACACCTTTTGCCCGGCGAATATAATAGTCTATTTCAGCATCTGAAACTGTCCCATCTGCATTCGAGGAAAAGTTCGTTAGTGGTGCCATGACAATACGGTTTTTTAATTGAACACCGCTGCGTAGCGCTAGCGGTTCGAACAATAACTGATATTTTGAATTCACGCGGTCTCCACCTCTGTTTTCTATGAAAATCATTAGGAAAGAAAGAGGGGAAGAGGGAAGAAGATTTAAAGAAGAAAAAGGCCTTCGCCTTTTTCTACATTAAACTCCTCTCCTCATTCTTTTCTCTCTTTTCCTTCGTACCACTAAAGTCAGCCGTCCTTCCCTTAAACAGCAATAATGTTAGTATACTTGATAAAATGAGCGAATATGAATGGTCTGCTTTTCAATACCTGGACAGATTTCTCAGTTCTCATTCCTTTATACCGTATTTCCCCAGTCTATTTCCAAAAGTCGTATCCCCTGTATTCTTTTTTCTATCCCCTTCAGAACCCTGTCTAATGGAGTTTAATTTCGTGGACAGCTCCATAAACCAATGTTCATCTTTCGTTAATAGCGCCAGGTCAATTAAATGGAGAATTTGTTCCTCGGTGTCTATTACCGAAATAGGTAATTTTTCAACCCATTTGCTTAGGGTTTCAATGGTTTTTCCAATCGTTTTTTCATTATCACATGCAATAACGTTTACTTTCACTGTCCCTTGTAATGGATTTACAGTTTCAATATAACCTCGTATCAATTCTCCATTCTCTGACTTCCCCTTGACCCAATCCCCCACTTCCAATTGCCATTTGTTATTTGTCATCATCGGCATTCACCCCCGAATTAAGTGTTATAAAAATAATTACAGTTGACTTATAAAAAAGAATCCTTTTCTATGTTGAAGAAGAAACCACCATCTATCTGTAATAAAAAATATTACAGATAGATCAAAAAAATTTGATCAACATCGCTGACACTGTTTAATTTTTTCCAAAACAGAACTAATTGTAAGTTGGTCTAAGTACTTTTCAAAATAAACTTCAGCCTCATTGAAAATTTGATCCATAACCACCTGGATATTGGATGAGATCAGACAAGTTTGTTCTGACTCTCCTGTACACCAGTGTGGTTTGAATGTTCCACATGAGACGGTGCGATAAATCTGAGCCAACGTTATCTCTTGAGGATTGTGATTCAGGATATACCCCCCACCGATCCCCTCTTTTGTCTTTACAAATCCATTTTTACGCAAGCAACTCATGATCTTTCGAATTCTTGCCGGGTGTGTAGAAACATTTTGCGCAATCAACTCACTACTAGCCATATGATCAGGTAAATAGGCTAAAAAGACTAAGCTGTGCACGGCTATGGTAAATTCACTATTCACTTAATCCATTTCCTCCTTAAGAAGGATAATGTAATCTTAATGTATTCAGTTTATAAAGTCAAGAAAACGAAGCCGGAATAGGCACTGTCCTCTCCCCGTATTGACATTTTTTCCGATGGTGGCAGCATAACGAAATGGGTCGTCGACTTCAGGGAAATTCTCAAATAGATAACGTTTGATGTTTCAACATTTGTTTTGTGGTGAGAAGACAGGGAGGCTGGAAGTAAGAAGTTGGATGCGCCCTGCACCCCGGCCAAAAAAAGCCTGCCTTCTCTTTCCAACCCCGTATCCCCTCTTTTCCTGCCTCGAACTACGAACGCAGGATACGATATCAAAGCCGATTTATCTAGTACTGATAGAAACCTTTACCTGTTTTTCTGCCTAAGTTCCCTGCGCGAACCATCTGCCGTAGCAACGGAGCAGGACGGTACTTCGGATCACCCGTTTCCGTATGCAGCGTTTCAATCACAAATAGCAAAGTGTCCAGCCCAATTACATCCGCTAAAGCAAGCGGTCCAATCCGGTGACTTGCCCCTAAGATCATAGCTTCATCAATTTCTTCCTTCCGGCAAATATCTTCCTGCAGGACAAAAATTGCCTCATTAATCATGGGAATTAATATACGGTTAAACACAAAAAGAGGAGATTCCTTGACCTCTATTGCTTTTTTACCCAGGCTTTCGGTAAACATGAAGGCTGTTTGTACAGTCTGATCATCGGTTTGTGCTCCCCGCACAATCTCAACCAGCTTCATTTTAGGTACGGGATAAAAGTAATGGGTACCAACCAACCGCCGCGGATTCGCAAGCACGGAAGCAATCTCCGTGATATTTAAACCCGACGTATTTGTTGCAAAAACTACGTCTTCTCGCAGGATGGATTCAAGCCTGCGAAATACCTCTTGTTTGACAGACGTTTTCTCGATAACTGCCTCTGTCACATAATCGGCAGTGGCAAGTTCCTTCCAATCTGTAGATCCATGAATTCTTCCAATAATCAAATCTCTCTCGTCAACTGTAAACCTTTCCTTCTTTACCGCACTATGAAGCTGGGTTTCGATGACCGCTAATCCCTTGCTTAAAGCTTGACCGTCTATATCAAATAAGATCACCGTATATCCAGCTTCGGCACATGCCTGGGCAATACCGGCTCCCATTGTTCCGGCTCCTACGACAGCAACTTGCTTCATTTTTCTCCCCCCCATCTATCAGAGGGGCAGATGTTATTTTGTTCAACACCCGCCCGCCCTCATCCTTTATTTACCAACTTCATATTTGATAACATCAGAGGCTTTGACCATTTTTCCATCCTGATCCTTGATTATGATAACGGACGTTGTTCCATAGTGATTCTCAGGAGTATAGGTGACATTAAAGGCTAGCCCCTCGTTCCAATCCTTGAGTGTTTCCAGCTGCTTCATAAAGTTTTCGCGGGATAAGTCGTCTCCAGCTCTACGAAGTCCCTCTACAAGAACCTCGGCTTCTGCCCATCCCCATAAGGCCGGTCCACTAGGATTGACACCTTTGGCGTACTTGCCAAGCGCTTCCTCGTATTTCTTCACTTTTGGATCGTCTGACCCCACCAGGGCAGTCCAGCTGGAGCTATAGACATTCTTCCAGGCTTCTCCTGCTAAATTAAATAAATTGTTATCCGCGCCTCCTACACTTGTAACCATAAATGGCACATTCACTCCCACCTTATGCAGTTCCTTTTTGTAGGCGGCAGTTGATTTGGTAATGGTGAAGGAAAGGACAACATCCGGATTTGCTTCCTTCATTTTTAATGCAGGGGAACTGAAATCTACATCGGTCGTATTGTAAGGAATCTCGGCCACCGGTTGAATCCCTTTTTTCTTTAATTCATCAATCGCCGCATTATAACCGCTTTTTCCAAAATCATCATTCTGATAGAATATTCCTATCCTCTTCGCTTTCAATTCATCCACAGCATAGTTGACAAAAATCCGGGCTTCTACCCCATAATTTGTGAGCAAGCCGTAGACGTTAGGAATGACAGGATTCACAAAAACGTCTGCACCGCTGGAAACACCGACAACAGGGATGCCCTCCTTTTTAAATTGTGGTAATGCCGCTTTATTGCAAGAAGTACAATCGTTTCCGACAATGGCAAATACTTTGTCTTCTTCAATTAACTTTTTCGAAATCGCAACCGCACGGGATGGCTGATATTCCTCATCATAGGTTACAAGCTTCAGCTTTCGGCCGTTTACTCCACCCTGTTCATTCACATATTGAAAGTAAGCGTCCACCCCTTTGGCAATCGCTCCATAGAAAGCCGCCGGACCGGATTGGGTTGCCCAGTTTCCAATAAGAATTTCAGAGTCTGTAATTCCGGGAGCGGACTTGCCCGCCTCCTGTTTCGCAGATCCAGTGCTTTTTGGTGCTTCCGCATTGGTTGGTGCACTCGTAGTCCCGCCACCGCAAGCTGATAGGAGCAAGCTGAAACTAACGACTACACTTCCAATAGCCATTAAACTTTTCCTGTTGATTTTTACCATTAATTTTTCCCCCTTTTTTGAAATGAATATGATCTTTAGGATGTAACTCCTAAATATAACTCCCGTACCCGATTATCTTTCTTCAATTCAGTTGCCTTTCCAGACAGGGCAATTTGGCCATTTTCTAAGACATAGGCATAGTCTGCTATGGATAAAGCCAGGTGAGCATTTTGTTCCACTAACAGAATAGAAGTACCTGTCCGGTTAATATTTTTGATAATTTCAAATATTTCCTTTACAATAATGGGAGCCAGACCCAACGAGGGTTCATCTAACAGCAGAACCTTTGGTGCTGCCATCAACGCCCGTCCGATCGCTAACATCTGCTGCTCTCCACCGCTTAATGTTCCTGCAAATTGAGCCAGTCTTTCCTTCAGGCGGGGGAACATCTCCAATACCTTTTGTAAGTCTTCTTTCACCATGGCTCGATCACGTCGAGCGTACGAGCCGATTCGTAAATTTTCCAAAACAGTCAGTTGAGGAAACACCTGGCGATTTTCCGGACACTGAATGATCTTTCTTTTCACGATTTGGTCCGGTGATTTTCCGGTTAATCCCTCTCCTTGATACATTAACTTCCCAAACTTCGGCTTTACTACACCTGAAATCACTTTAAGGGTGGTAGTCTTTCCGGCGCCATTCGCCCCTAATAACGTGATAATGGAACCCTCCGGTATTTCCAGACTCATATTACGAAGAGCCTCAATATTCCCATAGCTTGCAAAAATATTTTCAAGTTTAAGCACTTTCATCCCCCTCTCCTAAATAGGCTTCAATCACTGCGGGATGTTGTTGAATTTCCGCGGGTAATCCTTCCGCAATTTTACTCCCGAAATCAACCACAGCGATCCGGTCGGAAATCTTCATCACTAGAGACATGTCATGTTCAATCATAAAAACAGTAATACCCCAGTCATCGCGCAGCCTGCAGAAAAACTCCCCCATACGTTCGGTTTCCGTATGGTTCATACCCGCCACCGGTTCATCAAGCAGCAGCAGCTTTGGTTTAACCATCAGGGCACGGGCAATATCAACCATTTTTTGCAGCCCGAACGGCAGGTTTTTAACGATCTCATGGGCAATATACTGAATCTCCAACAACTCGAGGATTTCCTCTGCCTTCTTCAAGACCTCCCGCTCCTCACGGCGAAATCCCGGCAAGAAGAAACTGCTGCTAAAGACTCCGCTTTTTAACTGCGGATGCAGCCCGGTTCGGAGATTATCCAAAACGCTCATATTTGCAAACAGCTCTACGTTCTGAAAGCTCCGGGCAATACCGGCTTTAATGACCTGGTGGGGTTTTAAGGACAATATATTTTTCCCCTCAAACATAATTTGACCTTGGGCCGGTTGATAAAAGCGCGAAATCGTATTTAACACGGTGGTTTTGCCGGCTCCGTTAGGGCCAATCAAACTAAAGATTTGATTTTTCTCTACATAGAGATCAAGATGATTGACGGCTGTCAAACCGCCAAACCGAACTGTAACCCCTTTCATTTCGAAAAACATGCTTTTCACCTCCTTACATTACTTCTCCGAGCCAACAGCTTGTTTAGATATAGAGGCTGTATCAAGTGATTTCTCGTTCGTTTGGTGATCGGCTGGTTTCATCGTCTTCTTTCTTTTCCACCTGGATCTGATGCTTATCAGTCCATCCGGAAGGAAAAGGATAACAAGAACTAATGCTACTCCTGTTAGAACAAGTGACAAACCTGGAACTTCGTCGGTGAGTTGCGGAATCATCGTTAATAGGATAGCCCCCAGGTAGGAACCCGGTATCGAGGCGAATCCGCCTACAACCACCATGGCCAGAACAAGAAACGAAATACTAAGATTAAAATCGTGGGGACTAATAAAGCCGATAAAATGGGCATAAAGGCTCCCGGCCAATCCCGTGTAAAAAGCGCTGATACTAAACATGAGCGCTTTATATAAAGGAACATTAATCCCCATCGCTGTTGCCGCAATTTCGCTCTCCCTAATCGCAACAAATGCGCGGCCCATTCTGCTGTTGATCAAATTATTGATCAGCCAGGTCACAATAAGCGTAACCACAAGCAGGAGGTAATACATTTTCACATCCGAATCAAAGGTATATCCTAAAATGGATGGTTTATCAGGAAATAATCCAGAAAATCCTCCCGTTAGCGAATCCCATTTCAAGAGCAATTCCGGAATCGCCACCCCAAATCCTAGCGTTGCCACCGCCAAGAAATGGCCGCTCAATTTTACTGCGGGTAACCCGACAACAAAACCAACCAAAGCGGTAAAGAAGCCGGCTAAAGGCAAGGCTAACCAAAAGGGAATGCCTAAGGAAAGGGTAAAAATAGCGGATGCATACGCCCCAATTGCCAAAAAGGAAGCGTGTCCAATCGATATTTGCCCGCCATATCCGATAAGAAGATTCAGGCTCATGGCGATGATGACGTAGATAAAGATTAAGCTGCCGGAGTAAAGCAGGTAATTTACTCCTCCCGCTACTACAGGAAATAAAAACATGAGGAAAATGCAGAGATACGTAATCTTTTTGCGTGTATGCTGATCCATTCTCTGATCACACCTTCTTTACTTGTTTAATTCCGAGCAGCCCTGTTGGCTTGACGTATAAAATTAAGATAATCAGAAAGAACACAAAGGCTGTTTTTAACTCTGCAGAAACATAGCCGGCTACTAAATTTTCAAACAAACCGATAGATAGACCGCCAATCACCGCACCAGGCAAACTGGAAAACCCCCCAAGCACTGCCGCTGCAAACGCCTTAATCGCAACTTCCCCCATCATATTCGGATCAAGGAAGGTAGTGGGAGCTATCAGAAGCCCTGCGATTCCTCCAAGGACAGCGCTAATCGCCCATGTCAGCGAGAAAATGGATCCAACACGAATCCCCATCAATTCCGTCGTTCCCAGATTTTGAGCCGCTGCCCTCATGGCAAGGCCGACCATTGTATAACGGAAAAGATAGAAGAAAAGAAACATAAGAGCTATAGTCAAGGTAAAGATTAAAATTTGATTCGGTGTTACCAGCATACTTCCCAAAGAAATCGGCTCCCCTTTAATCGCTTCCGGAAAGCTGGCAGGTTCGTATCCCCAAATCATCCCCGCTATACCCCTGAACGCCATGTAAAGGCCAAGTGTCAAAATAATTTGGCTTAATACAGGTGCTTTTTGTACCGGGCGCATGAAAACCCTTTCAACAATAATGCCAAAAACGGCCGCAAATACAAGAGCAAGCAGGAAAGAAAGCCAGTATCCCATCCCCCACGAATGAATAAGAGTAAAGCCCACAAACGTGGAAATCATCGCCATTTCCCCTTGGGCAAAGTTAACCAAATCGGAAGTTTTATAGATCAAAACCAATCCTAACGCAGCTAATGCATATAAACTACCTGCAGCTAATCCGCTTACAATTTGTTGGGTTAACATACATTCACCTCTCTCAGCCAAATTTTGCAATTTCATATAAATGATCGACAATGAGATCATCTCTATTTGTTACATCATTACCGTTTCATTGGATGCCTCCTCCCGATATCTTGTTTTGTTCTCCATATATTGCAATACTGATGCCAACCCAACAAACGAAAAAAAAGAAGTTTATCAACGTAAATACAGTTTCTTTTTTGTTACAAGCTTCAACATTTGATTCCTATAGGAATCGGTGATGAATTTTGTAATCGCTTTCATAATATTCCCACAAGTGATTTACTATTTGTATAGCAGCCCGTTTTTCAGGTACGATTTTATAATCTTGCCGCCTGGATTTCTCGGTAGCTCCGGAATGAACTCCACAGCCGTTGGTACCTTATACTCGGCCAATCGCTCCCGCACAAACTGCTTTACCTCTTCCTCTTCGATTTGAACATCTGCTTTCGGCACGACAAACGCTTTCACCGTTTCCCCGTATATCCTATCTGGAACTCCAACCACAGCCGCCTCCAGGATGCCCGGATGGTTATACAAGACATTCTCGACTTCTATCGAAAAAATTTTTTCCCCTCCACGGTTAATCATGTCCTTCATTCGATCCATAATGTAGACAAACCCGTCCCCATCGATGACAGCTATATCGCCGGAACACCAGAATCCGTCAGTAAAAGAGCGCCTGTTTGCTTCCTCATTGTTCCAATACCCTTCTATCACCGTCGGTCCTTTAATCAAAAGCTGTCCTACCTGCCCGGGTGCACATTCCTCTCCGTTTTCATCGATCACTTTAATTTCTGCGACGGGAATGGGCATACCAACGGAATGAAGCTTCTCCTTTGGGGCGTGACGCGGCATAATGGTCGTAGGTGAGGAGGTTTCTGTTGCCCCGTAGGCATTATGGAGTTCCGCTCCCGGAAACGCTTTCTTCAAATTTGAAATCGTATCCATAGACATCGGCGCTCCGCCGAACGCCAGGGTACGGACGGCATGGTACGTATGCTTCGCGAAATCAGGATGAGACATCATCATCACATAGATCGTTGGTACATTAAACAAAAAGGTAATGTTTTCTTCAGCCAGCAACTGAATATACCTATCGGTTTTGTATTTTTCCATCAGCACCGAGGTTCCCCCTACCTGCACCATATGCAGGAGCTGTCCCACAAGTCCGGTCACATGAAAAAGCGGCACAGCAATCAGGGTCTTCGTCTGGCTGTTCGTTTTCAGCACATTTTCGTAGCTTATCGCCCCGTGAATAACGCCCAGGTGGCTTCCGATAGCCCCTTTCGGTACGCCGGTCGTCCCGGACGTATACATGATAAACAGCGGATCGGTTTCGCGGATGTCTACCGTAGGAGCCACTGCAGGCTGCAGCAAAATCTCAAACAGAGAATACTCTCTCCTGGCTGCCGCCGCGTTTCCGATCAGAAAAAAGTGACGGACGCTGGAAATATCCGTATTGTCCCTCAACCTTTCCACCTTGTCCACGCTTTCTCCATCGAAAAGCAAAAGCGAGGCGCCGGAATGGTTCAGCATATAAGACAATTCTTCTTCTTTTAAGCGAGTATTCAAAATTACGGCAATCGCGCCGATTCGGGCACAAGCAAACACCAGCAGCGCAAACTCAATGCGGTTTCCGATCAGCAGCGCGACCCTATCGCCTTTCCGAATGCCGTAAATATCGGACAGATTGCCCGCAACCTTTTCGACCCGCTCAGCGAACTCCCGGTATGTCACCCGTTCTTCCGCCGAGACAAGCGCTTCTTTATCCGGAAAACTCGCCGCTGTCCGTCCAAGCATATCCATGATGG
This sequence comes from Aneurinibacillus sp. UBA3580, assembly GCF_002375825.1. Lineage (NCBI taxonomy): Bacteria > Bacillati > Bacillota > Bacilli > Caryophanales > Paenibacillaceae > Aneurinibacillus > Aneurinibacillus sp. UBA3580. The sequence continues at coordinate 1,072 of NZ_DFMZ01000121.1, read as the reverse complement.
TTTTAGGTCTGTGCACAAACACTTTCAATTGACGGTTAAAATGTGTTTCTACTGCTATAGTCATCACTGTCCTCCTGATCGTTCGTTTATCTTGCGGTCCATCCGCCATCAATATTAAGTATCTGTCCCGTCACATAGGAAGAAGCGTCTGAGGCAAGAAATACTACCGGTCCAGACAAATCGGAAAGCTCGCCAACCCGCTTTTGCATCGTCGCGTTAATAATTTGCCGGTATCGTTCCGGGTCGTTCAACCACTCTTCCGTCATCGGCGTTCGAATGTAAGCCGGTCCGAGAGCGTTCACCGTAATATTATAAGGAGCCAGCTCTTCCGCCCATACTTTGGTCAGCTGGTTGATTCCCCCTTTGCTAGCTGCATACGATGTCTGATACGGCATCCCGATTGTCCCAAGGATAGAAGAAATGTTAATAATCTTTCCATACCGCTGCTCCATCATTTGCTTGGCCACAGCCTGCCCGACAAGGAAAATCCCCTTCAGGTTCACGCTCAATACACGGTCCCAGTCGCTTTCTTCCACCTCGATGAGCGGCTTGCGAATGTTCATGCCGGCGTTATTGACCAGAATATCAATAGAACCATAGCGTGCGACCGTTTCTGCAACCAGCCCGTCAATCTGCTCTTTCTTCGTCACATCGCATGGAAGATACGCAGCGTCAAAACCCGCTTCCTGTAGTTGTTCTTCTGCTGCCCATCCTTCTTCTTCTCCGCGGCTTGTAATGACGACCCGCGCGCCGTAAGCGCCAAGCGCGTACGCCATTCCGAATCCTATTCCTTTGCTTCCACCGGTAACCAGTGCGGTTCTGCCTGTCAAATCAAATGTCGGAATATCCATGGCTCTCTTCCTTTCTCTTCAATTTTTCTGCTTGCCATTATCGTTTAGCAATTTTTATGCCATGTGTATGTGCCTACATTCCCCGTCCGCAAGAAACTTATATCTATATGTATAAATTTATAGAAAACCGCCATGGCGTCTCAGCCGCAACCCCGACATGAAAATGCAGAGAAGAGCGGCTGACTCTTGTGGTACGAAGGAAAAGAGAGGAAAGAATGAGG